>DATLUO010000089.1 GCA_035533075.1 Pirellulales bacterium
CCGTGGCCGACAATGATGACGATGGGACGCATCGGTTTGGTGATAACGAACGACTTTGCATTCGAGGTAGGGTGGGACCCGCGAGCTGGCGAGCGCCGGCCCACCGTAAGCGACGTCTTCTTCGGTGGGCCGGCGCTCGCAAGCTCGCTGGTCCCACCCGACTCCTAGGCGGCAAACTTCCGTACCACGGCCGCCACCAATCGCCAACCAACCCACACGCCGAGCGCAAACTGGCCGGCATAGATCGGCAAAAAGGCCGGTTCGACGTGGTGCGCAAATAGCACTGTCATGCCTTCCTCCCTTCTATTTTCAAGTATCGCACGACGCCCGCAATGGCGCCAACGAGGACGCCCAGTACGAAGAGCATCAGCATCTGGTAAACCTCTTCTTCGGGCACGATGTGGTGCATGAAGTCCATGAAATCCTCCTTCTAAGAAATGAGTGCTTCCCTTGTTATTGTTGTTGAACGACCGGAACGGCTCCGGCCGACGCTCTGACCGTTTTCCCCATCATGGAGTGCCGAGGCTGCTTTGGTTGCCGCTTGCACAAAACGCCGTGCCAGCCAGGGGCAACCGTGAAAATGAACGTGGACGTAAGAGGCGTGAATTTGACCGGCAGCAAAACCTTCCGGCCGTTCGCTGCCGGTGCGCCGCCGCCGGGCGACGAGCGCGGGCGATTGGCCCTCGCCCTCCCACGCCGAATAGTGGAACTCGTGCCCGCGCAACTTTTCGCCCGGCCGAACCAGGAACGAACCGTTCCCCTCGGCTTCGCAGTAGCCGAAATGTTGTAGGCGGTCCGTCATCGTCACCTTGCCAGGGATGATGCCGATCATGTTTAGAAACATCAGGCCGCCGCATTCGGCGTAAACCGGCAAACCCGCCACCTCGGCAGCCAAAGGACTCATGCGGAGTTGCTGCTCGAACAGTTCGGGAAAACCGCCGCCGAAATAGACTCCGCCCACGGCTGCGGGCAAGTGTCGGTCTGCCAGGGGGCTGAAAAACACGAGCTCGGCTCCCTGCGCGCGGAGCAGGTCGAGGTTGTCTTCGTAGTAAAAGCAGAAGGCGTCGTCACGGGCCACGGCGATCCGGGCGACGGGGCGGTTCGGCGTGGGCAAAGTCTGCGGGAGTTCGGCAAGGGCACACGGAGTGTCGCTACAACTCTCACGCGCGATCGCGAGCACCGCATCGAGATCGACGGTCTGCTCAAGGTGCTGCACGAGCCGATCGGCCAAGGCCCCGATGCGTCCCGCTTCTTGTGCCGGCACCAGACCCAAGTGACGTTCGGGCAACCGAAGCTGCTCGTCTTTAGGTAGGTAGCCGAGCACGCGTGCCCGGCAGCGGCCCTCGATCGCCTGACGCAACAACTGAAAGTGCCCGGCACCGGAGACGCGGTTCAAAATGACGCCGGCCACGTTGACGCCGCGCTGGAGCATCTCGAAGCCGCGCACGACGGCCGCGGCCGAGCCGGCCATGCCATGTCCGTCCACGACCAGCACGACCGGCGCCTTGAGCAGCCGGGCCAGTTCGGCCGTGCTGCCCGGTCCGTCGAACAGGCCCATCACGCCTTCGATAATGGAGAGATCGGCCGGGCGCGCGGCGAGCCGCTTGACGGTCGCTTTGGAGAGCATCCAGAGATCGAGATTTCGCGAGGCGACGCCCGTCACGGCCGTGTGCCAGGTGGGGTCGATATAGTCGGGTCCGGCCTTGTACGGCTGCACGCGCAGCCCGCGACGGGCAAAGGCCGCCATCAGGCCGATGGCCGTCGTTGTCTTGCCGGCCCCGCTGTGGGTTCCGGCGACTACCAGGCGTGCCATGCGAGCATCCTCAAACCAAGGCCCAAGAACAAAGTCAAAACCGAAACGCAGTACATCAGGCGGACCGCCGCCGGAATGTGATCGCGGGCCAGCGGCACAAGCGACTCGCCGAGAAACGGTCGCGCGCACGCAACGCCCTCGTAGAAGTTCGTGCCGCCCAGCCGCACGCCCAGCGCTCCCGCGACGGCCGCTTCAGCGATGCCGGCATTCGGGCTGGGGCTGTTGCGTCCGTCGCGCCATGCGGTCCGCCAGGTCCGCAGGGCATTGTAACCGCACAGCAGCGACGCCGCAGGATAGATGAGCCGCGCCAACCGCGCCGGAACCAGATTAGCAACGTCATCGAGCCGCGCCGAGGCCCAGCCGAAGCGGCGGTAGCGATCGTCGCGGTGCCCGACCATCGAATCGAGCGTGTTGATCGCTTTGTAGGCCATCGCGGCCGGTGCGCCACCGAGAAGCGCGAACACCAGCGGCGCCACCACGCCATCGACGCTGCTCTCGGCGACCGTTTCAACCGCGGCGCGGACCACCTCGCTTTCGTCGAGGCTCCGCGTATCGCGGCCGACGATCATCGACAGTGCGCGGCGTGCCTGTGGCAAGTCGTCGCTGGCCAGGGCACGGTAGACATGGCCGCTCTCGACGGCCAGATCGCGGGCGGCGAGCGTCGTGTAAAGCAGCAAGGTCTGCGCCACGAGTCCCGTCCGCCAATCGCAGACCGTGGCGGCGGTGACAAGCGCGGCGGTAATCGCCCACGTGCCACCGACGATGACGGCAGTACACAGCAGGCCGGCGAAATAAGTGCGTCCCAAACAGTACACAAAAAGTTTTTCCAAAGTCGTTGCCGCAATACCAATCATCCACACGGGGTGCGGCAGCCAGCGCGGGTCGCCCAGCGCTAAATCGAGCGCGAAGGCGGCCGGCAAGCACCACTCCACGTTAGCTCCGGATAATTCGATAAAGCTGTTCCACATCAATCGCTTTCCTCACCGCCGCCGCTAGTGCATCGAAGCGGTCGCCGTGCGTCGCGCCGTTTCTGTAGGGAACGCCCTCTGTGGCGTTCCGCAGGGTGGCGGTTGACGGTCCATCGGTCGGCCACGGAACGCCACAGAGGGCATTCCCTACAGAAACCTCTCTCCCTCTCGCCGCCAGCCGCTCAAGCCACCACTGCCGAAAACCATCGTTATCGAACACACCATGAAGGTAAGTGCCCCACACGCGGCCGTCGGCGGAAGCCACGCCGTCGTATCCTTCGGCCGGAATGCCGTGCCGCCGCGAGATGTGAAACAGCGGCCGAGGGCCTGGGTTTCCCTGCGTACACCCAAGATGAATCTCGTAACCTTCCACCGCCGTGCCGCTCTCCACATGCACGCCTTCCACGCGGGCCGTCTCTTTCACCGGCTGAAAGATCGTGCTGCAATCGAGGAAGCCCAGACCCTCGGTCCGTTCCTCGTTCGATTCCGCATGCCCTGGGTCGAGGACCGAGCGGCCGAGCATTTGAAAGCCGCCACAGATACCTACGATCTCCACATTCGCCTCACGGGCCGCTCGCAACCAAGGCTCAAAACCGCGCTCGCGAAGGTGACGCAAATCGGCGATCGTACTCTTTGTGCCCGGCAGAATGATCGCGTCCGGCAGGTCGGCCGGCGGCTCGCTGACGTATCGTATCGCATCACCTAAAGCATCGAAATCGTTGAAGTTGGCAATCCGTGGGTGACGGATTACGTCGATGCGGAGCGATTGCCGCTTTTCATTCGCACGTGTCAGCCGTTCCTCCGGGATCGTGTCCTCCTGAGCAATTCGCAGGTCTCGCAGATAAGGAACCACTCCCAATACCGGCCGATTCAGACGCTGCTGCAAAAACTCCAAGCCCGGCGACAGGATGTCGATATCTCCGCGAAACTTGTTGATGATCAGCCCGCGCACGCGGCGACGTTCATCCTCGTCAAGCAGTTCCCAGGTGCCGACGAGTTGCGCGAACACGCCTCCCTTGTCGATGTCGCCAACCAGCAGCACCGCCGCGTCGGCCAACTCCGCAGTGCGCATGTTGACCAGGTCGTGTTGCTTGAGGTTCACTTCCACCGGGCTGCCGGCGCCTTCGATCACGACCACTTCGTATTCGGCCAGCAGTGATTCGATCGCCCCGCGCACCTGCGGCAACAGCGACATCTTGTGAGCCTGATACTCTTTCGCATTCATCGTGCCGGTCGCCCGACCCATCACAACGACCTGAGAACCGACATCGGAACACGGCTTGAGCAGGATGGGGTTCATGGCCGTCGTCGGCTCCAGCCCGCAGGCGGCGGCCTGCTCGGCCTGGGCGCGGCCAATCTCGCCGCCGTCGAGACAGACGGCCGCGTTGTTGGACATGTTCTGGGCCTTGAACGGCGCCACGTGGTGGCCGTCTTGTCGCAGAATGCGGCACAGCGCGGTGGCCAGTACGCTCTTGCCGACATGTGAGCCCGTGCCTTGTACCATGATCGCTTTACCGCGCGGCATGCAGGGCCTCCAGCAAGCGTTGGTTCTCGCTGCGCTTCCGCACGGCGACGCGCAGATACTGATCCGGCGCCAGGCCCGTGAAATCGTCGCACTGGCGGACGACAATGCCCTGTTCCCGCAACCGCCGGGCAACGTCATTCGCTCGTGGCACGCGGAAGAACACGAAGTTGGCCGTCGGGGGAAAAACCTTCACGTCCGGCAGCGACTGCAAGCCCTCGACCAGTTCGTCGCGGCACTCGCGCACGAACCGCCGCGTGAACTCCAAGTACGCCGTTTCACGGAGCAGCGCCTCGCCGGCCACCTGCGCCAGCCGGCTGACCGACCACGTGGCCTGGCGCCGGCGCAGCGGCGATACGTCGCCGACGATATAGCCCAACCGCAGTCCCGGACAGGCGAAAAGTTTTGTGAACGAACGCACGACGAGCGTGCGCGGCCGACCGATGGCCGTTCGCGGTCGGTCAAGGAATTCGAGAAACGACTCGTCGACCAACAGGGTGGCATCGAGATCAGGCAAGGGCGACACGACGCCCGTCGGGTTCGCCGGATTGCCGAGCACGACGAGGTCGTCGGGATGAACGTCGAGTCGCGAAAAGTCCCAAACAAATCCGTCTTCTTCGCGAGCGGCGACCGTTACGACATCATGCCCCCAGGCACGTGCGGCGTCTTCGTACTCCGTGAAGGCCGGAACCAAGACAACCACGCGCCGCGGCTTGAGGCACGCCATCACCAGCTCGATTGCCTCGCACGCGCCGTTGGTCACCAGCACCGAATCGGGATCGACAGCGTGATAGTTGGCAATCGCCACTTGCAGCGTTTGCGAGTGCGGTTCGGGATAAGCCGTCAGGTGCTCGGTGGTGAGCAACAGCCCCAGCGAGTCGGGCGGACCCAGCGGATTGAGACTCACGCTGAAGTCCAAAACTCCTGGGCCGGCAACTCCTCCATGCGCGCGTCTCATTCGGCCGCCTTCCTTTCCGCGACGCCCGCCGAAGTGAAGGTCGCCATTTCGTGCATCGTGCGGCAGGCCGCCTCAATAAGATGAAACGCGAGTGCCGCCCCCGTCCCTTCGCCCAGGCGCATCTCCAAATCGAGCAACGGCCTTAGCCCCAATTCGGTCAAGGCGATTGTGTGTCCCTTCTCGGCCGAGCGATGTGCGGCGATCAGATAACCTTTCACCGCCGGGCAAAGCCGCACGGCCACCAAGGCCGCGGCCGTGGAAATGAATCCGTCCAAAACAATCGGCACGCGCGCGGCCGCAGCCGCCAACATTGCTCCGGCCAAAGCACCGATTTCAAAGCCGCCGACCGACGTCAGCAGCGAGATTCCATCGCCGCCGTCGGGCTGATGCAGCGCGAGAGCCTTCCCAACCGCCGCGATCTTTCGGGCCAACGTCGCGTCGTCGATGCCCGTGCCGCGGCCCACAACTTCGGCTGGCGGCCGGCCGGTCGCCGCGGCCACGATTGCCGCGGCGCTCGTGCTGTTGCCGATGCCCATCTCACCCATGCCGGCCAACTGACAAGGACGGAAGACAGTCCGGCCGGCGTCGATCGAGCGCTCCGCTTGCTCGCGGGTCATGGCCGGCTCACGGACCATATTGCCGGTGCCCCGGCCGATCTTGTGTGCAATCAATTGCGGGTGCGACGGAATATCGGTCGCGACGCCGATGTCCGCCACCACCAGCGACGCGCCCGCCTGGCGCGCCAGAACGTTGATGGCGGCGCCGCCGCTAAGGAAATTCGCCACCATTTGTGCCGTGACGGTCGCCGGATAGGCGCTGACGCCCTCAGCCGCGACGCCGTGGTCGGCGGCAAACAGGAAGATTGTCTTTTCAGCGACGACGGGGGGCACGCGGCCCGTGATGCCGGCCAATTGGACGCCCAGCTCTTCCAATCGGCCGAGGCTCCCGCGCGGCTTTGTGAGCATATCCAAACGTCGCCGGGCAGCGCCCATCGCCTTGTGGTCAAGGGGCGGCGCCAGCGCTCGCTCATTCGTCAATGAATGGGCTCCACCGTAGGGTGGGACCAGCGAGCTTGCGAGCGCCGACCCACCGTAAACAACGTCGCTATCGGTGGGCCGGCGCTCGCAAGCTCGCTGGTCCCACCCTACGACGTTGCACGGCACGCCGCAAACGACCAACACCACGTCATCCGCGATCGACGCCACGAGCTGATTCGCCCGGCCCGCCACTTCGCGAAAACGCCGTCCGAGCGGATGTTCCGGAACAACGCCAAAGCCCACCTCATTGGTGACAAGAATGACCGGGTAGTCCGCATTCCGTGCAGCCAGGCATAGCTCGTTCACTTCCGCGTCGATTTCTTCGTCCGACGCCGCATCGACGAGCATCTGCGAAACAAGCAGCGTCAGGCAATCGATGATGGCGCCGTCGAAGCCGCTCCGCAGAGCATCCCCCACGCGTCGCGTCGCTTCCACCGTCTGCCAGCTTGGCGGCCGCTCGGCCCGATGCCGGGCGACCTTGGCGCGCATTTCGTCGTCGTGCGGTAGGCAGGTGGCGACGAACAAGATATTGGGACCCCATTCCTGGGCTCGCCGCAGCGCATACCGGCTTTTACCGCTGGCGGCTCCTCCGGTGATCAACGTCATCCTCATGGTGAACTCATGCGGTTCGACGCATGAGGGACGGCACCCGAGTTTCTTGGTCCCTCGATCGCGGCGCATACCGCGGCCGGCCGACCCCGTCACCCGCGGAATCTTCAGGCCTGGCTCGCGTCGGCAGGTCTTCTGGCTCCGGACTAAAGGTCACGCGGCCTTCCCACGCTAGGCAGTGGCTGCGGTCGAAATGCGTCCGTTACAGCGGCGGGACCACCCCCGGTTTGCACGGGGTTCCCTCTTCGGCCCGTTACCGGGCACCGACGTTGCCGTCAGTCTAGCCGTTGGCAGCGGCGTGTCAATCGGCCTTACACGTTACCCTGCGCGCTGTGTGTTGCCACGGCCCGCTCGCACGGCGACAATCAAAATGTCGCCCCATTCCTCGTTCGTCGTTCACGGAGCCCACCTTGCCTGACGCACAGACCGATTCCGCGCCGATCACGGTGCCGCGCTTTATCGCCATGAAAGCGGCAGGCCGTAAGATCAGTATGCTTACGGCCTACGACTACACACTGGCCAAACTGCTCGATGCGGCAGGCGTCGACGGCATTCTGGTCGGCGACAGTCTAGGCATGGTCGTCCAGGGCCACGGCACGACGTTGCCCGTCACGCTCGACCAGATCGTCTACCATGCCGAAATGGTGGGCCGGGCCGTGCGGCACGCCTTGACGGTCGTCGATCTGCCGTTTCCCTGCGGGCATCTGGGCACGCACGAGGCCGTGCGCAGCGCCGGCCGGGTGTTGAAAGAAACCCGCTGCCAGGCGGTCAAGCTGGAAGGCGGAGCGGAACAGGCCGAGGTGATCGCGGCGTTGGTGTCGGCCGGAATTCCGGTGATGGCCCATTGTGGCCTGCGACCGCAGAGCGTACACCTGCTGGGAGGGTATAAAGTGCAGCGTGAGGCCGACCGCCTGCTGGCCGATGCCCAGGCCGCCGCGGCCGCCGGCGCCTTCGCCATCGTTTTGGAGTGCATTCCGGTCGCGATTGCCAACCAGATTACGGCGGCGGTGGACGTGCCGACCATCGGCATCGGCGCCGGTGCGGGCTGCGACGGGCAGGTGCTGGTGACGCACGACATGCTCGGCCTCACCGACGGCTATGTGCCCAAGTTCGCCAAGCCCTACGCGGATCTTCGCCAAACGATCACCGATGCCGTCGGTCGCTATGGCGACGAAGTCCGCAGCGGCGTTTTTCCCGATGAAAGTCGAGCGTTCAAATGATTCGAGCAGCACGCGGCACAACGATGGCGGTCCATTCGGTTACAGGCGATAGGCGTTGGGCGTTAGGCGTTGGGCGCCGCGATCGAAAACCTATCGCCTAACGCCTAACGCCTATCATGTGCGGCATCACCGGAGCAGTCTGGACCGACGCAGGCCCGCCGATCGACGGCGATACGCTGGCGCGCATGACCGACGTGCTCGCGCACCGCGGCCCTGACGATCGCGGTTGCTACACCAGCCACGTCGCCGCTCACCACTATCCCGGCAGCATCGCCGGCGCGGCTCTCGGCTTTCGGCGGCTATCGATCATCGACCTGGCCGGCAGCAACCAGCCGCTTTCGAACGAAGACGGCAGCGTGTGGATCGTCTTCAACGGCGAAATCTATAACTACCGCACGTTGCGGAAACGACTGGAAGGCTCTGGCCACCAGTTTCGGACATCGGGCGACACCGAAACGCTCGTGCATCTCTATGAAGACACGGGCATCGACTTCGTCAAGCACATCGAAGGGATGTTCGCCTTGGCGTTGTGGGATGCGCGGCACCGGCAACTCGTGCTGGCCCGCGACCGCTTGGGAAAGAAGCCGCTCGTGTACCGGCTCGAAGACGAGCGGCTACTGTTTGCCAGCGAGTTGAAGAGCCTGCTCGAAGTGCCCGGCATCGAACGCGAGATCGACCCCAGCGCGCTCGACGAATACCTGACCTATCAATATGTGCCGCATCCCAACACCATCTTCCGCGGCTTTCGCAAGCTGCCGCCCGGCCACCGGGCCGTCTATCGCGACCGGCGGCTGTGCGTCGAGCCTTACTGGCAGCCGGATTTCACGTTCGAGGCCGCCCGGCCCGAAGGCGAATATCGGGCCGAGCTGCGCGAAACGCTCACGGCGGCCGTCGAAAAAAGACTGCAAAGCGACGTGCCGCTGGGCGCGTTCCTGTCCGGCGGCGTCGATTCGTCGATCGTGGTGGGCCTGATGACCAAGCTGGCCCGCGGGCCGGTGCGGACCTTCTCGATCGGCTTTCCGGTGGCTGAGTTCGACGAGACCAGCTATGCCCGTGAGGTGGCCCAGCATCTCGGCACCATGCATCAAGAGTTCCGTGTGGAACCGGATGGCGTGGGCATTTTGCCGAAGCTGGTGTGGTACTTCGACGAGCCGTTTGCCGACAGCTCAGCCGTACCGACCTATTACGTTTCAAAAATGACGCGCGAGCACGTCACCGTCGCTCTGACGGGTGACGGGGGCGACGAGTTGTTCGCGGGATACCCACGTTATCGGGCGGTCGACATCGGCGCCTGGTTCGACCGGCTGCCGCGCGGCCTGATGAAGTTGGCGGCAGGCGAGTTCTGGCAGCGGCTGCCCAGCGGTCAGCGGCAAAAGTCGTACATCCGCAGGTTCAAGCGGCTGGTGGGCGCCCTGGGCCGGCCCGCCCAACGCCGCTATCTCGATTGGATTTCGATCTTCGACGAGGTCCGCCGGGCGGAAATCTACGACGAGGCGTTCATCGCCCGGCTGCCGGAATCGGACCCCTTCGATTTTCTGGCCGCCGCCTTCGCCCGTAGCCGCGGCCGCGACCCCGTGACGGCCACGAGTCTCGCCGATCTGGTGACTTATCTTCCCTGCGACCTGATGACCAAGGTCGACATCGCCTCGATGGCCAACAGTCTGGAGTGCCGGCAGCCGTTCTTGGACCATCACGTGGTGGAACTGGCGGCGGCCATGCCGCTACGGCTGAAATACCGCTTCGGCCGGGGCAAGCGGATCCTGATCGACACTTTTTCGGACTTGCTGCCGAGATCGGTGCGGCGTCGGGCGAAGATGGGCTTCGGCGTGCCCTTGGGGCACTGGTTCCGTCACGAGCTGCGGGATTTTACGCGAGACGTGCTGCTCGACGAGCGTGCCTTGGGCCGGGGTTACTTCCGGCCCGAAGTCATCCGCAACCTGGTCGACGATCACCAGCAGGGCCGATTCGACCACAGCTATCGGCTCTGGGCGCTGGTGGTCCTGGAGCTATGGCAGCGGGAATGGCTCGACAAACAACCGGGTAAACCTTGACGGTTGTACTGATGGCAACGGAACCCTTTAGCCGCTGGCGTGCAAGCGTTAGACTGACAAACGTCGTGACGGTTCGCTGTGAAAACCCATGTAGGGTGGAAAAAGCGAGCTTGCGAGCGCCGGCCCACCAACCGCGACGGAGAGAGGGAGGGAAGGCGAGAGGGAGAGAGGGAGAGACGCGGCGAGCCGCGTTGCGCCAACATTTCTCCCCCTCGCTCCCTCTCTCCTTCGCTCCCTCTCCCTTGGTGGGCGGGCGCTCGCAAGCTCGCTGGTCCCACCCTACAAGACTTGGAGGCTTCTTCGCATGGACAACGTGTTGGCGGTGGTGTTGGCGGGGGGCAAGGGATCGCGGCTCGAGCCGTTGACACGCGACCGCGCCAAGCCCGCCGTGCCTTTCGGCGGCGCGTATCGCATCGTCGATTTCACGCTCTCGAACTGCATCAACAGCGGGCTGCGGAAGATTCTCATGCTCACGCAATACAAGGCGATGAGCCTCGACCGGCACATCAACCTGGGGTGGCGGCAGTTGCTCTCGCGCGAGCTGGGCGAGTTCATCGACGTCGTGCCGCCGCAGCAGCGCATCGACGAGCACTGGTACAAGGGCACCGCCGACGCCGTCTACCAGAACATTTATACGATCGAAAAGGAACGCCCCGAATACATCGTCATTCTGGCCGCCGACCACATCTACAAGATGGATTACTTGAAACTGGTCGAGGCCCACAAGGCAAAAGGGGCCGACGTGACGGTCGGCGCCCTGCGCGTGTCGCTGCCCGAAGCGACCCAGTTCGGCGTGATGCAGGTCGACACCGACCACCGCATCATCGGCTTTCAGGAAAAGCCCGCTCAACCGCGGCACATTCCGGGCGACGAACGGCACGCGCTGGCCTCGATGGGCATCTACGTCTTTCCCGCCCGTCTCATGTTCGAGCAGCTTTGTCAGGACGCCACCCGGAAGAACAGCGCTCACGATTTCGGCCGCGACATCATTCCGGCGATGATCGACAGGCATCCTGTCTACGCGTTTCCGTTCCTCGACGAAAACCGCAAGGACGACGCCTATTGGCGCGACGTGGGCACGCTCGACGCCTACTACGAAGCCAACATGGACCTGGTGGCGGTCGACCCGCTGTTGAACATGTACGACGACCGCTGGCCGATCCGCACCTACCATCCGACCTATCCGCCCCCGAAGTTCGTATTTGCCGAGGTGGGGCCGAATCCGCGGCGCGGCCATGCGCTCGACAGCATTGTTTGTGCGGGTTCGATCATTTCGGGCGGCACGGTGGAGCATTCGATTCTCGGCTCGAACACGCGCGTCAACAGTTATGCCCGCGTGGAAAGCTCGATCTTGTTCGACGGCGTCGACATCGGCCGGCACGCCAAAGTGCGTCGGGCGATCATCGACAAGGGCGTCCATATTCCGCCGGGCGTGGAAGTGGGCTACAACCACGAGCACGACCGTGCCCGCGGTTTCACGGTGAGCGAAGGCGGCGTAGTGGTGATCGCCAAGGCCTACGGGGCCGAGCATTTTACGGAAGCGGAAGCGGCCAGGGCGTGATTGCGCAGCACACCGAGCGGCAGACCCGAAGCAACATGATGCGGCAATCACGAGGGCTGGGCGCTCGGCGGCCGTTCGTGGCGTGTACCGGCGCGCCGGGGCCCGCATCGCCGTGTTCTTTGGCGGCGGGGCCGCCGTTCGGTCGCGGTTTTTTCACGGGAGGGTCATTCATGGGCTTGTTCTTCTTCGTTGAAATGCGATGCACGGGGTTGGTTCACGCCATTACGGCACGGTCCGTCTGGACTGCGCAAAACGTCGATTTGGGCCGGCAAAAACGCCCAAAGCGGACGCGGAATCTGTTCCACTCGAACGTGTCGCCTGCGCTCGGTGAGACAAGGGGCGCCGGCGATGGCGCACCTGTGGCTGCCGCAGTCGCCAAATTTCGCGAGGCCGTCAAATGCGACACCCCCTCTGGCTGAACCCCGCACGTCGGGCTAGACTGAATCTACGGTTTCCTTTCCGGTTCCTTTTATTCCCTGCCCCGTCACAGGGAGGTCGCCATTATTCGCTCGCCCTTCACCGTGGCATGCTCGACGAGGTCCGCCGCCGCGTGGACCGCTGCCTGTCTACTGTTGTTCCTGGTCGGTAGCGGGTGTCGCCCGCCGCTGGTTCCAGACGCGGTTCCCGCCGCCGCGCAACTGCCCGAACCGCCGGCCGGCCCCGACCACCTACGGATGACCGACAAAACCGCGTCGAGCGGCGTCACCTTCGTCTACGATAACGGCCGCGACGCCGGGTTCCACACCATTATCGAGTCGCTGGGCGGCGGCATCGGACTTTTCGACTACGACAACGACGGCCGGCACGACCTGTTTTGTCCGGGCGGCGGCAAGTTCGCCGGCGACAAGCAGTCGAGCGGCCTCCCCTCGGCCCTGTTCCGCAATCTCGGCGAGTGGCGTTTCAGCGATGTGACCGCGGCCAGCGGCGCAGGCCAGTCCCCGCATCTTAGCCACGGCTGCGCCGCCGGCGACTTCGACGCCGACGGCTTCAGCGACTTGCTGCTCACCGGCTTCGGCGGCTTGCAGCTCTTTCACAACCTGGGCGACGGCACCTTCGAGGAAGTCAGTCAGGCCGTGGGAATGAACGACACGCTGTGGAGCTCCAGTGCCGCCTGGGCCGACTTCAACGGCGATCAGGCGCTCGACGTCTACATCGACCACTACGTCGATTGGGCGCCGGACAACGATCCCGCGTGCCCCGGCCCGCAACCAGGCCAACGCGAAATCTGTTCGCCGCGCCGGTTCGGTCCGCTGCCGGACGTCATCTATTACAGCAACGGCGACGGCACGTTTCGCGACGCCACCAGCGAGGCGCGGCTGAACGTCGAGCCGGGCAAGTGCGGCAAGGGCCTGGGCGTCGTCGTGGGCGATCTCGACCTCGACGGCGACGTCGATGTCTATGTGGCCAACGACACGGTCGATAATTTTTTATACCTCAACGACGGACACGGCGTGCTCGATGAGGTCGGCCTGTTTCACGCAGTGGCCCGCGACGCCAACGGCAAGGCCGAAGGGAGCATGGGCACCGATCTGGGCGACTACAACCTCGACGGCCTGCCGGACATTTGGGTCTCGAACTTCGAGCAGGAATCGTTCTCGCTGTATCGCAACGAGGGGAATGCCCAGTTCTTACACGTCAGCCAAGGCACGGGCATCACCGCGCTGGGCCAGCTCTACGTCGGTTTTGGCACCGTTTATGCCGACGTCGATCGCGACGGCGATGAGGACTTCGTCGTTTCCAACGGACACGTGATCAACTATCCCAAAGCCGGCCCCATCCGCCAGGAGCCGCTGGTTTTGGTCAACGACGGCGGCCGGTTCGCACGGGCCGTTTTTCCGCCGGGCGGCTACTTTGCGTTGCCGCACCGCGGGCGCGGGCTGGCCAGCTCCGACCTGGACGACGACGGCGACCTTGATTTTGTCTTCTCGCACAACGACGGCGAGCCGAACGCCTTGATCGCCAACGACACGCCGCCGGTCGGCGACTGGTTGCGGGTAAGGCTGATCGGCGTGCGATCGAACCGCGACGCCGTGGGTGCCCGGCTGGTGTTGCACACCTCGGCCGGCGACCAACTCCGCTTGATCAAGGGCGGCGGAAGCTATGAATCGCAATGCGATCTGCGGCCGTTCTGGGGCATACCGAAAGGCGCCGAGGTCAAAGGGCTTTCGATCCATTGGCCGTCGGGCATCGTCCAGCAGTATCCGCTGGATGCAGCCAACCGGACGCTGACGATCGTCGAGCCGCGCGCCGAACGGCCGGTCGATCTCATCGGAGCAGTCATTCGGACGGTCCGGCCCCTTTGCGTCGCAGCGAACCGCTGAACAACAGCATGACCAACAGGATGCTGATGGCCGCCATCGCCACCAGTTGATATTGCGCGATACGCTGTTGCTGTTGCGACTGCTTCACCAGATTGCCGACCTGCCGCGACAGCTCGGCCAGTTGTTCGCGAGTGTCGGGCTGCGGTTGATCCGCAGACCCGTCCTGATCCTCCGGTTCGACCATTGCCAGGCGAAGCGGTGCGACGCCCATTTGCGCCTGGACGTGGCGCGAGGCATCCCGACTCGGTGGATCGTCCGCTTTTACGGCTACAACACACCCTAACGCCGCAGCCCACATCCAGACGGCTCTGCATCGCTTGTTCATAAACACCATCGCCTTAGGTTGCCAATCCTGCGAACTTCGAGAACAATATCGTACCAAGCGCCGGGAGTAGGATAACGCTCTTGGCGCGGGCAAACAAGCACGCGCCGAAACGACGACGGTTTTTCTTGCCGCCGTCGTATTCCGGGCCAGCCGTGGCGACCAGCACCTTGCAGCCGTCACACGGGCGAACTATCCTTTGATTGTTAACACCTTCGACCCGTTTAACCAAGAGCGATCACAGCATGGCCAGAACACCCGCCGACCCAAACAAGACCGATCTGATCCGCCAATACCTCGCCCGGCGTCCCAACGCCACGGCCCTGGAAGCCGTCCGTGGAATCAAACGCGAAATGGGCATCGACGTGTCCGTCGGGCTTGTCGCCAAGGTCAAACGCGACGCCTCAGCCGCCCCCGCCGTCTCGTCGAATGGCACCACGAAGGCAGATCAGATTCGAGAGGTGGCGAAGAGCCTGCCGAAGCCGGTCAGGCCGCGCGACGTGGTCGCCACACTTGCCGAGCAAGGCGTCAAAGCCTCGTCGGCCCAGGTCAGCCAGGTGCTCAAGGGCATGGGCCTGAAGCGCCGACGGCGCGCTGGGCGGCGCGCTGGCCCGCGGTCGGTGGTTGTCGAGACGGTCGCTTCGACGCTCACGCTCGACTCGCTGTTGGCCGCGAAGAAGCTGGCGGTCCATCTGGGCAGCGTCGAGGCGGCAAAGACGGCCGTCGACGCATTGGCGAAGCTCGGTTAGGGCGATTGCCGGATAGCCGGGAAGAGAAAAGACGCTGGTGAGGCTTGAGGAGCCGAGCATGTCTTCCTGGCGACTGATTTTTTCGAGCCTCGTTTATCACTGGCGGATGAATGTGGCTGTGGGGCTGGGCGTGGCCGTGGGCACGGCCGTGCTGGCCGGCGCGCTGCTGGTGGGCGATTCCGTGCGCGGAAGCCTGCGCCGGCTGACGCTCGATCGGCTGGGCCGGATCGATGAGGTGCTGGTCGCCGGCCGCCTGTTCAACCCCGCTTTGGCCACGGAGCTGAACGCCTCGCCCGACTTCGGCGAAGCGTTCGAAATCGCGCTGCCGGCCATTCTGCTGGAAGGGAGCGTGAGCCAGCCCGATTCCGGCGCACGGGCCAGCCGCGTGAATCTGCTGGGCTGCGGCGACCAGTTCTGGCAGCTCGGCGACGGACCGAAACCGGCGCTGGACGAGGGCGAAGTGGTGCTCAACCAGCCGCTGGCCGATGAGCTGTCGGCGAAACCGGGCGACGACGTGGTGGTCCGCTTGCCGCTGCCGGCCGACATTCCGCCCGATAGTCCCTTGGGCAAAAAGACCGAGCGGACCGCCAGCCGCCGCTTGCGCGTGGCGCAGGTGGTCGCGGCCGACGGGCTGGGTCGCTTCGCCTTGCGGCCCAATCAGCAGGCCCCGCGCAACTGCTATTTGCACGTGACCGATCTGCAGTCGGCGCTGGGCCAGGTGGACCGGGTGAACGCCATTCTGGTGGCGGGCCGCGATGCCGACGGGCCTCCCGCGGAGGCGAGCGAGTCGCGGCTGGCCGACATCCTTCGACCCCGGCTGGCCGACTATGGCCTGACGCTGGACGAAACGAAGCTCGGCTATTTCAATCTCACCAGCGAGCGGATGGTGCTCGAGCCGGCCATCGAACGGGCCGCGCTGACGGTTTTCGAGCCTGACCATCCGCAAATCGCGCTCACCTATCTGGCCAACTACATCCTGGCGGGCGACGGCGGCAAGGGAAAAATCCCCTACTCCACCATCACCGCGCTCGACCTGACCGATGCGCCGCCGCTCGGTCCGTTCACCACGCCCGACGGCCAGAACATCGTCGATCTGGCCGACGACGAGGTTCTGCTCAACTCATGGGCGGCCGACGACCTGAAGCGGCAAGGCGTCGAGCTGCAGCCGGGCGACACCCTTCGCCTCACTTACTTCGAGCCGGAGAGCACGCACGGCAAGACGGTGGAAACCACCTGCGAGCTTAAGCTGAAGGCGGTCGTCGCGCTGGCGGGCGCGGCGGCCGATCCCAACTTCACGCCCGAACTGAGCGGCGTGACCGACAAAGAATCGCTGGCCAACTGGGACCCGCCGTTTCCCTACGATCCGGGCCGCGTGCGCACGCGGCCGCCGCACGACGAAGACGAACGCTATTGGGACGAGCATCGTGCCACGCCCAAGGGCTTCGTCTCGCTGAAGACGGGCCGGCGGCTGTGGGCCAGCCGCTTCGGCCAGAGCACCTCGCTGCGCGTTCCGCCCGGCAAAGGGCGGACGAAAGCCGCTTTGCAGCACGCCTTGGAAGACGAGTTGGCCAAGAACAAGGCGGCCCTCGGCTTCGAATTTCGCCCGGTGAAACGCCAGGGGCTGTTGGCGTCGCAAGGCACGACCGACTTCAACCAGCTCTTTCTCGGTTTCAGCTTTTTCATCATCGCCTCGGCCGTGATGCTGGTGCTGCTCTTGTTTCGCCTGGGCATCGAGCGGCGGGCCAGCGAGATCGGCACCTTGCTGGCGACCGGTTTTTCGCTGCGCCGCGTGCGTTGGCTGTTGTTGGCCGAAGGGGTGCTGGTGGCGCTGGCGGGCGGCGGCCTGGGCCTTGCGGCGGGCACGGCTTACGCCTGGCTGATGCTGGCCGGACTCCGCTCGCCCGGCTGGTGGCTGGCCGCCGTCAGCGCGCCGTTTCTCCAGCTCTATGTCACCGGCTCCAGTCTGGTGATCGGCTATGCCAGCGGCGTGGTGGTCTCGTCGCTCTCGATCGCCTGGGCACTGTGGCGCATGAGCAAGACGTCGGTGCGCCGTCTGCTGGCCAACCAGATGGGCGACGACAACCTGCTCGTGGCGCCGCGCGCTCGTCTCAGCCGCGTGGTGGGTTGGAGCTCGCTGGCGGCGGCCATGGCCCTCGCTCTGGCGGCGCGAAACTTGGCGGGCGAAGCACAGGCCGGGGCCTTTTTCGGATCGGGCGCCCTGGTGTTGACGGGCCTGCTCTCGCTCGGTTGGGCACGCCTGCGGACCGGGCAAACCGGAACGCTCGTCGTGCGAGGCAGCTCCGGCGTGGCCCGGCTGGCGGTGCGCAATGGCGCTCGCAATCCGGGCCGCAGCACGCTCACCATCGGCCTGGTCGCCGCCGCCATCTTCCTGATCGTGGCGGTCAGTGCTTTTCGCCTCGATCCGCCCGACGCGGTCACGCGACGCACCAGCGGCAGTGGCGGCTTCGCCCTGTTTGCCGAAAGCGATCAGCCCCTGTATCACAACCTGGGCACGCCCGAAGGCCGCGCGGAGCTGGGCTTTTCGATCGCCGACGAAAAGCGGCTGGCCGGACATGAAGTGTTCTCGTTGCGCGTGAAGCCGGGCGACGACGCAAGCTGCTTGAACCTTTACCAGCCGGGCCAGCCGCGCGTGCTCGGCGTGCCCCAGAGCCTGATCGAGCGCGGCGGCTTCGCTTGGGCCGGCAGCACGGCCACGACGGCGGAAGAACAAGCCAATCCTTGGCGACTGCTGGAAAAACCCTTGCAGGCGAAAGCGGGCGAGGCCGCACCAGTGCCCGTGGTTCTCGACGCCGCCACGGCCAGCTACAGCCTGCACTTGGGCGGCGAACTCGGCAATCCCCTCGGCGCGACCTACGAACTCGCCGACGGGCACGGCGGGCACGTGACGCTCGAAGTCGTGGGCCTGTTGAAGAACAGCATCTTCCAGGGCGACCTGCTGCTCTCCGAAGCGGCCCTGCTCGCCCACTTTCCTGAGATCAGCGGCTATCGTTATTTTCTGATCGACGCTCCGGCCGACGATGCGCACGCCGTCGAGGGCGCTTTGGAAAGCACCCTGGACGATTTCGGCTTCGACGCCCAATCGACGCGCTCGCGGCTGGCCGACCTGATGGCCGTGCAGAACACGTATCTTTCGACCTTTCAAAGTCTGGGCGGGCTGGGCCTG
This sequence comes from Pirellulales bacterium, assembly GCA_035533075.1. Lineage (NCBI taxonomy): Bacteria > Pseudomonadati > Planctomycetota > Planctomycetia > Pirellulales > Pirellulales bacterium. The sequence continues at coordinate 18,316 of DATLUO010000089.1, forward strand.
TTGCTCGGCACCTTCGGGCTGGCGGTTGTGCAGTTGCGCAACGTATTGGAGCGGCGGGGCGAACTGGCGCTGTTGCGGGCAGTCGGCTTCCGCCGCTCGATGTTGGGCCGCATGGTGATGTTGGAAAACGGCTTGCTGCTGCTGTCGGGGTTGGCCGTGGGCGTGCTGGCGGCCCTGGTGGCCGTCTGGCCGCACTTGGTCACGGGCGGCGCTTCGCTGCCTTGGCTTTCGCTCGGCACGACGCTGCTGCTGGTGCTCGTGGTGGGCCTCACCGCCGGGCTGATTGCCGTGCGTGCCACGCTGGCCACGCCGCTCCTGCCGGCGCTGCGCGGCGAGTGACCATGACCGAGCCAATGGCGCGCAGTTGGCCATCTTGGCACATCTTGTGGTCGGAGTACACGCCACCACAACATCTTGTGGTTCCCGCGCCGCCCGTCGAGAATGCGGAGGGAACCCCCCACAATTGGCCAACTGGCGGATTCCGCCAGTTGATCGGGGGTTCTGGTCCCGCCGGCAAGCCAAGCGAAAGATCATCGCGATCTAAAACACTTGTGAAAAATAGGCGTGGTTCAAACCAAGGTAACAGTTCCCGCCGGAGTCGCGGGCAGTCTCCTGCCAGAAACGTATGGTGCGTCAGATGTTACGTCACGGGGCGGCGCTCTCCGTCCCCGGGAACTGTTACCCTGCATCCACGTGATTTGAACCACGCCGAAAAATAAAAGTATTCAGCGTCATGGCCCGGCGGTAACACCAATCCGGACATGCGTTTACAGCCACGCCCGAACGCATCAACGTTCGCTTATAAAAGCTTTTAAGCCCGCAGTAAGTTGTCAAAGACCCGCGACGGCGCTTGAGCGTCGCGCTGCCCAACTCGTCACGAAGGGGCCGGCGACGGACCGCCGCCCTCGTGCTCATCATCGCCAGGCGATGTGTTCTCAGCAGCCGAACGGCGGGCGGTCCGGCCGCCTTGCCGCCGGCGAATTACCGTTGCGGAAAAACAATGACCGTTGTCAAAAACAAAAATCGTCTCAGCAGAATACTTGCTCTAAAGCCATTGCACGCCGCCGTTCGCGTCGAAAACGCTCAGCCGGCTCGAACACGGCAGGCACTCCGCCAGCGCGGCCACCGTCGACAAGCTGCAACGGGCGTTGGATGCCGGCGAAAGCCCAGTGGCCGGCGCCAAACGCCGCGTTCCTGGCAAACGGAAGGAACGCAAGTAAACGCACCCCAATCGACCTGGCGACCCGCAAGCTGATCCACCGCCCTGCGGCGATCGCCGCTTGGTCACGCACGAACGTGGCATCCGCCGAGGTCTGCATTTGTGCTGCCGAGCCAGTCTGCCGCCCCGGACAGGGCTGCCCACGCGCCGTCGTGAAACGGTTGCGGCAATTATGGAGAAACCCCGCCGGTACGTTGGCGCCCGGTTGGCCGCAATCAGGAAAAAAGCAGATCATTGGACGTGGCCCAGCACCTGGCCCGTTGCCTTTCTCCTTCTTCCGGTCGCGCTTGTTCTTTCGTAGACTTGCTCCCATCCCAAATAGGCACCTGACAGCAGCTTGCAAATGGCCGATTTCGATAGCGCGTGGAAAGAAACCCTCGACACCTTGTTTGAGCCGTTCATGGCGTTCTTTTTCTCCGACGCGCATCGGGAAATCAACTGGACGCAGCCGCACGATCCGCTCGAACAAGAGTTGCAGGAGATCACGCCCGCATCCGAACAAGGGCGGCGCGTGGCGGACAAGCTGTTCAAGGTCCGCAGGACCGACGGCCAGGTCGAATGGGTGCTGGTCCACATCGAGTTTCAGAGCCAGCCGGAAGCGGAGTTCGCCAGACGGATGTATGTCTACAACTACCGGCTGTTCGATCGCTATAATCAAAAGGTGGCGAGCTTCGCCATTTTGGGCGACGACCGGCCAGAGTGGCGGCCCGATCGGTTCGGCTATGAGTTGTGGGGCACGGAGGTCGGCATCCGGTTCCGGACGGCCAAGCTGCTCGATTATGGGCGTGATGAGGCGGCGCTGGAATCGAGTGCGAACCCGATCGCGGTGGTCGTATTGGCGCATTTGAAGACGCTGCAAAACGCGCACAACGACGAGGGGCGTCGCGTGGCGCAGGTTAGGCTGGTCAAGGGGCTTTACGAGCGCGGGTACAGCGCGGAGCAGGTTCGTCAGTTGTATTGGCTGATGGAGAGGATGATGACCTTGCCGAAGCCGCTGGCCGAACTAGTGTGGAACGAGATTCACGAGTTTGAAAAGGAGAAAGGCATGCCTTTCATTACGACCGCCGAGCGCGTCGGCATGGAAAAGGGCCTGGCCGAAGGCTTGGCCAAGGGCCGGGAAGAGGGCCGGGAAGAGGGCCTCGAGAAGGGCCTGTTGGCGGGCATCGAGTTGGGATTGAAACTTCGCTTCGCCGCCGAGGGGCTGGCGCTCATGCCCGAAATCCGACAGATCCAAGACGCGGATTTGCTAGGGCAGGTCATGGCCAGCATCGAACAGGCCGGCACTCCGGACGCGGTGCGGCAGGTTTGGGTGAAGCCTTAATGCGATTTCATTGACCGATGCCTCGCAGCTCTCGATACCCGACTTTCGCCAGCGTGTGGAAAGAGGCGCTCGTGGCCTACTTGCACCCATTTATGGGCTTCTTTTTTCCCGACGTCCAGCGGGACATCGCGCCGGCGCGCGGCTACGAGAGGCTCGACGGAGAACTGCAAGAAATCACTGCCGAGTCGGGGCCAGCCCGCCGCGTGGCCGATACGCTGGTTCGAGTCTGGCGCACGAACGGCGACGAGGTATGGCTGTTAATCCACTTCGAGGTCGACGGCCCGCAAGAAACCGATTTCACCAGCCAGATGTTTGCCGACGCCGGCCGGCTGTTCGGTCGCTATCGTCAAAAAGTGGCCGGTTTCGCCGTTCTGGGAGACGAGCGCCCTTTCTGGCGGCCCGACCGGTTCGCTTACGAGCCTTGGGGAACGAAATTCGAAGCCCAACTCCGGACAGCGCATCTGGTCGACTATCCCGCCGAGCTGTCGGCGCTGGCAGCGGATCTGAACCCATTGGCGGTGGTGGTTTGCGCCTATCGGCAAGCGCTGAGAACGGTTGACGACGACGAAGCGCGGCGCCGCGCGAAGCTGCGGCTTGTGAAGGGGCTGCACGCGCGCGAAATGTGGGAGGGGGAGATCCGTCAGTTGTATTGCCTGATCGACGGCATGATGGGGCTGCCGCAGCCGCAGGCCGACCTCGCCTGGCAAGAGTTGTGCGATTTCGAACGGGAGAATGGCAGGCAGTACATCAGCGACGCGGAAGGCGTTTTTCGCGTGGCCGGATGGGCGGAAGTGCGGGACAATTATCTGCGACAGGTCGAGGCCGTGCTGCGGTTCAAATTCCGCGAGCCGGGCCTGGCGCTTGTGCCGGAGGTCCGACGGATTGAAGACGTGGATCTGCTACGGAAGGTCCTGGCAACGTCAAACTGGGGGTCGGCCTAGAGGCACTCCGCCGGGTCTGGTCTGAACCGGAGACGATGACGACGCTGCCCAAGCCGGAAAGGGAGAAGCATACGGCTTTCATCACCACTCCAGAGCGCGTGGCCAGGGAAAAGGGCTACAAAGAGGGCCTGAAGATGGGGCTCTTGGCGAGCATCGAGGCGCTTTTGGAACTGCGCTTCGCCGCCGAGGGGCTGGCGCTCATTCCCGAAATCCGACAGATCCGAGACGTCGACTTGCTGGGGCAGGTTCTGGCCAGCATGAAACATGCCGATACTCCGGACGCCGTGCGGCAAGTTTGGGCGAAGCGTTAATCGCCATGCCGTCGTTTAGTTGCCCCGCGTCAAGGCTTGGCCGCGGCGTCAAGCGGGCGATACTGAGGCATGATCCACATGGCGAGCATTCAAACGGCAACGCTGGCGGACGAGCGGTTCGTGATCCTGCCGGAGGCCGATTTCCTGCAGTTGGCGGGCGAATCAGGAAAAATGCGAATACGCGGACCTGTGCCCAGGCTTGGCCCGGCGCGTAGGCGACTTGACTTTTACGCAATTCGCGTTCATATTTACGCAGTATGCGTAACAGCCGCGCCATCGATGCCTTACTGCCGAAGACCCGTCAAGGAATCCTTGCGGCCACGCTGGTCCGACCGGAAAAGGCATGGTACGTGTCGGAATTGGCGCGCCGCTTGGGCGTTCCATCATCGAGTCTCCAACGCGAACTACACGACCTGGAAAAAGCGGGGGTATTGAAAACGCACCGGCAGGGGCGAATGGCGTACTATCAGGCCAACACCGATTCACCAGTGTTTCCCGAGCTCCGCGGCCTGATGCTGAAGACGGCAGGTTTGGTCGATGTGCTGGCCGACGCGATCGAGCCGCTTGCCCGCAAATGTTAAGCATTCTTTGTGACCTGCCCGCAACGGTGGATCTGATTGTGACGAATGAGCTCGCCGCGGGCAGGTCACAAAGAATGCATTGGACGAAACCGCGGCGCGGCACTATGGGCGTCGGTCTCGAATGCGACCGGTTCGCGAGGGGCCCACGGCAAGGCCGCGGAGCGGTGCGCAGCGGTGCAAGCTCCGCAGGCCGCGGTCAGACCACGGTCGGATCGTAGGGCTTGCAGCGCAGATGCGGTCCCCGTTGGCAGCCCCGCGCGCACCGCGAGCGTCGCCACAGGAACTTCGGTGGAAAAGCAGGGTACGAGCCACCATCGGGTGATCGCCAGCCAGGTTCAGGTCAGGAGGTGTCGAAAGGCCACAACTGCAGGAGTTGCCCCAACGTGGGCCGAGCCAGGCTCTCGCGCGGGAATAACCGCCCGCTACGGCAGACGGGACAGGCGTGAGCTTCAGGCCCGAAAGGAAAATCGCCTGCGCTGGCCGGCTCCGCGGCGGGCGGTGCGGCCTGTTCCTGCTGTTGTTGCAGCAGCCGGCGGCACACGTCGAGCTTCCTCTGGCGATGGCAGTTCGCCCAAAAGCCGTAGTGCCGGATGCGCTGAAAACCGGAGGGCAAGACGTGCAGCAGGAAACGACGCAGGAACTCCACCGCCAGCAGCGTCATCGTGCGCCGGCCCCCGCCGTGCGCGTAATCTTTCCATCGAAAGCTGACGTGGCGGTCGTCCATCGATACCAGTCGCTGGTTGGAAATCGCCACGCGGTGCGTATAACGTGCCAGATATTTCAACAGCCACCCCTGCGGACGGCGAATCCTCCAATACTGTCGCAGCGCGTCGAGCAGCAACGGCGACAAGGGCACCAGCCGGTCCTTGGCTCCCTTGCCCGAACGCACGTGAATCAGCATCCGCTGGCTGTCGATGTCTTCC
>DATLUO010000090.1 GCA_035533075.1 Pirellulales bacterium
ATGCGAGAGCACCCAGCCGCTCATCAGGTCGATGAAAATCAAATAGCTGGGGGCGGTGAAGGTGCATTGGAACTCGGATAGCAACGTGACGAAAGATGAAGTAACTTGCATGTTCGGCCTCCTTGCCGCGGGTTGCCTGGGATGTTTGATGCACCACAGGTTTACCCGTTTTTGGCATGGAGGCCGATTTCAATTTGACCGAAACTGCCTCGCGAAAACCGCGAAACTTGAACTTAGGTAAGGTGGGGCCAGCCCCGGCGCGCCCGGACGAGCGCCGGCCCACGGTGGTCAGGCGTCAGGCATCAGGCATCAGGCATCAGGGTGTTTGTAGTGATGCCTGACGCCTGAAACCTGATGCCTGACGCCTCGAATCGGTGGGCCGGGGCTCGCAAGCTCGCTGGTCCCACCCTACGACCACTTTGGTCGCGTTTCCTTTGCCTGGCGGACGATCACCAAGATCCGTTCGCGCTCTTCGCCGACGAGCGGCAACCGTGGCGGGCGGACGACTTCGCTGCCATAACCGCATTCGGCCGAAACCAGCTTGATGTATTGAACCACCTTGGGACACGTGTCGAGGTGCAACACGGGCGTGTACCAGCGGTAGACGCGGCGGGCGTCATCGAGCCGCCCGGCTTGCAGCAGATCCCAAAGCAAACGGTTCTCCCGCGGAAAGGCGTTTACGAAGCCCGACACCCAGCCAACCGCGCCCAACAGCACGCTCTCGAACACCAAATCATCGACGCCGCAGAAAAGAAGGTAGCGGTCGCCGCAGGCGTTGACGAGATCGGTGATCCGCCGCGGGTTTTCCGACGACTCCTTGATGGCCACCAGGGTCGGCTCGTCGGCCAACTCGCGAAACACGTCCGGCGGCATGTCGATACCGTAACTGACCGGATTGTTGTAACACATGATCGGCAGGCCCGTCGCCTTCGCCACCGCGCGGAAGTGGACGATCGTCTCACCGCGGTCGGCCTTGTAGATCATCGCCGGCAAAACCATCAGGCCATCCGCGCCGGCGCGCTGGGCCTGCTCGGCAAAGCGGCAGGCGAGCGCCGTCGTGCATTCCGCCACGCCGCTGAGCACGGGCACCCGGCCGGCGACGTGTTTGACCGTGGCGGCCAGCAGCTCGACCTTTTCGCCGGACTCCAGCGAGCAGTTCTCGCCTACCGTTCCCAGCATGATCAGGCCGTCTACGCCCGCCTCGATCAGCGCATCGAGGTGTTTTAGGGTGGCGGCAATATCGAGCGCGCCATCGGATTGGAATTGCGTCGTCGCCGCGGGAAATACGCCTTGCCAGGTGACGTTCATAGTGCGGATCGTGCTGAAGTTATTGTTCGAAGCAGGCTGTTGACGCGATCATTCTACGCTGCCGGAACGCCGGTTAGAAGCCGCTGGACGGAGTGCGCGACCGGATGCCGCCTCGATGCCAAGACCGCCAGTCAGGTGCTCTCGGTGCTGCAGGCTCTCATCGCACCGTGACAGGACCGAAGAAAGGCCCGATTTCCGTTGACGCCGGCGGAATACCAAACAAAATGGAATCGAGCGCTTCAACTGCGCTCTCAAATCCCTTTTCGTCGCGGCGTCGCGTGATCGGACCTTCGGAACCCCACGATGCGATTTATCTGGCTCGAACGCTGTTTTCCAGGCCGCAGATTGCAGCCGGGCAGGCGGCAAAAACGGCACCGACGCGGGGCCGTTTTGGCCGCGCCCGAAACGCTTGAATCGCGGGCGCTGCTGACGGCCCAGTTGCAAGTGGCCCAATCAGGCGTCGTTCAAAACACCGTCGTCGACGGACAACTCCTCGACGATACTTACCAGGTCAGCAACGTCGGCACAAACTCGGCGACGAGCGTCAAATTCACCGACACCCTGCCGGCCGGCGTCGACTTCGTCGCCGAATCGACCTCGTTGGGAACCATCAGCGAGTCGGGCGGCGTCGTCACGGCCCAGCTTGGCACCTTGGCGCCGGGCCACACGGTGACAGTCGACGTGCAAATGACGGCCAGCGGAGCCGGCACGCTCAGCAACCAAGTGTCCGTCGCGGCTTCGAATGCCACCACCGAGACGGCCACCAGCACGACCACCGCCACCGTCGCGTCGCTGGGCGCCGATCTGGCCGTATCGGGCAGCTCCACGCCGGCCCAGGCCCTGCCCGGCAACGACTTGCAGTATTCCTTCACCGTCGTCAACGATTCGACGACCAACTCGGCCCCCGGCGCGCTGTTGACGACGCAGTTGCCCGCCGGCGTCGTGTTCTTGTCGGCCGCGGTAACGGGGCCGACCGCGGGCAGCGCCAGCGACGACAACGGCGTGCTGACGGCCTCGCTGGGCGACCTGGCGCCGGGAGAGAACGAAACCGTCACCATTGACGTGATGCCCACCGTAAGCGGCTCGCTGACGGCCTCGGACTTCGCCACCGACATCAACGGCGACGGCAACCTGGCGAACAATCAGCAGACCGAGAACACGACCGTCAACAGCACTTCGGGGGCGAACACGGCGGATCTCTCGGTAAACACCAGTTCGCCCGGCTCGCTCGTCGTCGGTCAGGCCGGCACCTACACGATCACCGTCACGAACAATGGGGCAAACACCGCCTCGAACCTGAAGCTGTGGGAGCAAATCCCCGCGGGCGTCGACTATCTGCAAGCGACCACCAGCCAGGGCGGCGTGCAGATTCACGGCGCCGGCGACCAATTCATCAGCGCCAATCTCGGCAGTCTGGCGCAAAGCGCCAGCGCCACCATCACGCTCGTTATGACGCCGACGAGCACCGCCGCGTTTTCCAATCAAGTGGAGGCGACTACCGATTCGGGGCTCAACGACGTCTCAAGTGCCATATCGACTAGCAACACACTGACGCCCACCACCGGCAGCGGCGCCGTCCATCTGGAGGTCACCACCACACCGTCGGCGACTTCGGCCTACGTTGGCCAGGCACTGACCTACACCATCACGGTCACGAACCAAAGTTCGGCGATCGCCCATAATGTGGCGCTTACCGGTCCACTGCCGCCGGCCATGACGTTCGTCTCCGCCGCGTCGGCTTCGGGCACGACCTCGAGCGGCGCCGCCACCGGCACGCTCAGCTACCTGAACGGCTCGGTGATCGACGCGATCGGCAACCTGGACGGCGGCAAAAGCGTTACGCTCACGCTCGTGGTGACGCCCAACGTCGCAACCACGTTGACCAACACGTCCATCGCCACCAGCGACAGCGGCGTGACCACGAGCGATAACATTTCGCAAAACACGGCGGTCAGCGGCACGCTGCCGCCCTCCACGGCCGCCGACCTGGTCGTCACCAAAACCGACTCCGCGAACGGCGCCGCGGTGAGCGCCGGAGAGCGGCTCACCTACACCATCACCGTCAAGAACCAAAGCGCCGCCAATTCGGCCAGCAACGTCGTGCTTAGCGACATGCTGCCTGCCGCGGAAAGCTACCTCTCCAGCAGCGCCACGCTGGGAACGATCGGCGAGTCGAACGGCCTCGTGACGGACGACATCGGGAGCCTTGCTCCAGGCCAGACAGAGACCCTGCAGATCGTCGTCGATGTGACACAAAACGGCACCGTCAGCAACACCGCCACGGCGACCACCGACTCCGGGGTCGTGAATCCGGCTACGATTTCAGCCACCGATACCTCGGGGACGGGAACCGGCGGCGGTGGGGGCGGAGGCGGAGGAAGCGCCGACCTGGCCCTCACGCTGGCCCATGCGACCGACAACGGGGCGCTCGTGCCGGGGCAGGCCCTCACCTACACCGTCACGGTCACCAACACCGATGCCAGCAACACCGCGGCGGGCGTGGCGATCGCCGACCCCCTGCCGGCGAACGTGACCTTCGTCTCGGCCGCGTCGAGCATCGGTTCCGGCAGCAGCGCCACGTTGGCCGGCAGCGTCAGCGAGTCGGGCGGCTCGGTGACCGACGACCTCGGCAACTTGGCCGCGGGTCAGACGGCCACCTTGACCATCGTCGTCATGCCCACGCAGGCCGGCACGCTGAGCGATTCCGCCTCGGTGACCTCCACCACCAGCGACCCGAATCCGGCGAACAACAGCGCCACCGATACGGCCTCCGTGGCCGCGGTTCCGGCCTCGGCCGCCACGCTGGCCATCACCAACACCGCTGCGCCCACTACCGTCGCCGCCGGCGGGATCGTGAAGTACACAATCGCCGTGACGAACTCCGGCGGCAATTCGGCCGGCAACGTCGTGGTCACCGAACTGCTCCCCGCCGGCCAACATTACACGTCGGGCAGCTCGACCGTCGGCGCCGTCACCGTTACCGATGGCTTCGTCACGGCCGATCTAGACACGCTGGCGGGCGGCAGCACCGCGACCGTGACCTTGTTTATCACGCCCGACGTGACCGGCATCGTGCAGAGCACGGCCGTGGTAACGACTGATTCCGGCGTCGTCAATCCGAGCAACAGCAGCGCGCAGGCCAGCATCCTTGTTGCCGGCGGCGGCGGTGGAGGCGGTGGTGAAGCCAACCTCACGGTCAGCAACTTGCCTTCGTCATCGAATCCCTTGGCAGGGCAAGAACTCACCTATACCGTGACCGTCAGCAACACGGGCACGGGCGACGCCGACAGCGTGGTCATCTCGGATGCGTTGCCGGCCGGCGTCACGCTCGTTTCCGAAACCACCAATCGCGGAACGATCGAAGCCGGCGGCGGCACGGTCACGGCCGACGTGGGACTGCTGACCTCGCAACAGAGCGTCACCATCACGATCACGGTCGCCACCACGTCGGCGGGCACGCTCAGCGACACGGCCGTCGTCACCACGACTTCGCCGGACAGCAATAGCAACCCCACGGCCACGGCCACCGTCACCGTTGCCGGCGGTGGTTCGGGCGTGGTCGCTTATTTGCCCGGCCAGCCCGGCGACGGCACCGACGCGACCTTCATCGGCAACGTGTTTCGGGAGCTGCTGGACCGCACTCCCGACGCCGGCGGTGAAGCGTACTGGCTTTCGTTCTTGTCCGCAGGCTCCAATCCGGTCCTGCAGCAAGACTTCATGGTGCAGGCGATCCTCGGCTCGAACGAGTACCAGACACATTTCGTCGAAATGGTTTACGAGAACTTCCTGTTCCGGCTGGCCGACCCGAACGGACTGCAGTTCTTCGTCGGTCAGCTTGCGGCGGGCATCAGCGAGCAGCTCGTCATGGCCGAAGTCATCACGGCCCCGGAATACGAGCTGCGTCACGGCGGCAGCACCAAAGGCTTCGTCGACGGTCTCTATCAAGATATTTTGGGCCGCTCCTTCGACCCGCTGGGTGAGTCGTTCTGGGTCGAGCTGCTCGATTCAGGTCAGGTTGCGCCGTATGTGGCGGTCGATGCCTTCCTCGGATCAACGGAAGCCGAGCAGCTGTTGTTGAACAATTCGACCGGCTCGGCGTTGGACGACCTGACGGTCGGAGGCTGGAACCAGCTTTACTTCCAGGGCAATCTGACAGCGAACGCCCAGGATCTGTTCTTCAACGAGCTGGCCTCGCAGACGCCTTATCAGACCGTGATCCGCAACATGCTGGAAACCGGCCAATACTTCGACGCCGGCCAGACGTTCCTGCCGTAACCGTTCGTCCGGGAGTACACCGCGTTAAATGGCTTCTTCGCCGGTTTCGCCGGTGCGAATGCGGACGGTTTCGTCCAAGCTGACGACGAAGATTTTGCCGTCGCCGATTTGGCCGGTCTGGGCGGCCCGCATGATCGTGTCGATGGCTTTCTGCACGCCCGAATTCGGCACGGCCACCTCCAACTTGACCTTGGGCACGAAATCGACCGCGTACTCGGTGCCGCGGTACATCTCGGTGTGGCCCTTCTGCCGGCCGAAGCCGCGCACCTCGGTGATGGTCATACCCTGAATCCCCTGCTCGCTCAAGGCGTTCTTGACGTCTTCGAGCTTGAAGTGCCGAATGATGGCCTCAATCTTTTTCATCTACGCTCTCCAGTTTCAGTAAAGAACCGCGTCCGGCATGCTGGCCGCTGACAACGAAGGACGCGCCGCCAAACGCAGGTCGGAACCCGGTTTCACGCACTTCAAGATTCTTCCAGACTAACTGGTATTTGCTTCTTAGTAAAGCGGGATCGGTCGGTTGGTCGCTTGCGGGTTGGAGGGTGCGGGAACGTAGTTGCGCAAGGGGTCCGCGATATCTCTGTAGGGAACGGACTCCGTGCCGTTCCGCCGAACGCCGATGAACGATCGTTCGGTGCGCGCGGAACGGCACGGAGTCCGTTCCCTACAGAGACGACGTCGCGCCCACGCCTCCGCGCCCGCGGGCCGCTCAAAAGGGTCCAACCGCCCGGAACCACGGAAGTGCAACCTGCCATTGCTCTTGCGTCCTGAGTTGATTGACACTCGCTCGTGCCGCTTCTACACTGGTGGTGCGTTCAAGTTCATCAGCCATGAGAGCCCCCTGCGTGCCGGCGTTGGCACTCGGGGTTTTTGTTTGCGCAACGATCCTGTTTCAATCGCGGCTGAAGCGGCTCATGTTTGACAGGGGGTCTCGGGTTTCGGCAAACGCGAAAGACGACTCAATATGCACACTGGGAAGACGCCTGTTCCGTCCGTACTCATCATCGACGACGATCGGTCGGTGCTGCACGTCCTGAAGCAGGTTTTCAAGGAAGCCGATCTGCGGCTGCTGACGGCCAATACCGCGGCCGAGGGGCTGGAAGCGTTGGCCGCTTCGCACCCCGACGTGGTGGTTCTCGACATCATGCTCCCCGACCAGTCGGGGCTGGAAACGATCGAGCAGATTTACCGGCACGACCCCAAGGTGCCCGTGATCTTCATCACCGCCGGGGGAACGAGCGATACGGCCATCGAGGCCATGAAGCTGGGGGCTTACGACTACCTGCTCAAGCCGCTCGACTATGTGCAACTGCGGGCCCTGGTGCTACGGGCGTTGGAGATTCGGCACGCCATGCGTGTGCCCGTCCACATGCCCGAACCGGCCGGCGAACAGACCGACGCGGCTGACGCCTTCATTGGCCGCTGCCCCGCCATGCAAGAAGTCTATAAGGCCATCGGCCGCGTGGCGCCGCACGACGTGACGGTGTTGATTCGCGGCGGGAGCGGCACGGGCAAAGAGTTGGTGGCGCGGGCCATCTATACACACAGTCCGCGGTCGTCGGGCCGGTTCCTGGCCATCAACATGGCGGCCGTGCCCGACACTTTGCTGGAAAGCGAGCTGTTCGGCCACGAGCGGGGCTCGTTCACCGGCGCCGAGAGCAAGCGCATCGGCCGCTTCGAACAGTGTTCGGGCGGAACGCTGTTTTTGGACGAGATCGGCGACCTGAGTCCGCTGGTGCAGAGCAAGCTGCTGCGGCTGCTGCAAGAGCAGCGGTTCGAGCGGGTCGGCGGCAGCGAGACGATCCGGACCGACGTGCGGATTCTGGCGGCTACGAACCGCGACCTGGAGAAGATGGTCGACGACGGCGATTTTCGGGCCGATCTTTACTACCGGCTCAACGGCTACACGATCAAGCTGCCGCCTTTGAGTGAGCGCGGCAACGACATCGTGCTGTTGCTGGAACACTTTCTGGCCCGGTTCTGCCAGAGTTTGAACAAGGACGTGCAGGGCATTTCGCCCGATGCGCTGGAACTGCTGCTGAGATATCCTTGGCCCGGCAACGTGCGCGAGCTGCAGAGCGTCATCCGGCAATCGCTGTTGCAAGCCACGGGCGAAGTGTTGATGGCCGACTTCTTGCCCGACGAAGTCAAGCACGCCCGCAAGCCGATCGCGGAAATGGGCCCGCGGCGCAACGGCAGCGGACTGCGGCAGCTCGAACACTTTATCGACGAGTCGTTGGAGCAAGGGGCCGAAGGCATCTACGCCGATTCGCTGGCCCAGCTTGAGAAGTACCTGTTCACGCGCGTGCTCAACCACACCGGCGGCAACCAGTCGCAGGCGGCCAAGATGCTCGGCATCACACGGGGCAGCCTGCGCAACAAAATCCGCACGCTGAAGATTACCATCGACCAGGTGGTCAGCGTTGACGATGACGCGGAAGAAGACGAGCCGGCTTCGCACGCCGCCTCAGTCGGGTAGGGGCCGGATGCGCTCTCGTTCGCGGCGAGGTGGCGCCGTACTGTGTTTGTCCGGCCCACCGACTCAAGACAGCGGCACGGCGTCGCTCGGTTCGCCGCTGGCCGCTGGCAGCTCCAATTCGTGGTCGCTGGCGGCGTAGCGGTCGAGTATCTGCCGGAGTTGCTCGAAGTAACGGGGCTTGCCAAGATGAAAGTCGATGCCCGCCGTGCGCGACCGAACATAGTCGCCGTCGCCCTGAAAGGCCGAAATCGCTATGAGTAGCGGATGTTTCGGCTGCAGTGCCTCGCGCAGCCGCGTGGCCAACTGCCAGCCGTCCATGCCGGGCATCGCCAAGTCAGTCAGAATCGCATCGGGCTCGACCAAGCTGGCCATCTGGATGGCCGTCCAGCCATCGGTGCAAACGTGAACTTCGTGCCCGTCGAGCGCCAGCCGCCGAGCCAGCATTTCGGCCAGTTCCCGTTCGTCGTCGACAATTAAGATACGCACATCACCCCTCCCCCCATGACTCTGGAATGGCCGCCTTCGCAGTCGCTGACAAACGGCTGCCCCGGCAACGCCCCAGCCCAGGGTGCAATCATTGTGCCGGACGTTATTCGACGAAGAGAAACTCCTTGCCGTTCAACAACACGTGGCACAGGTCGGCCCAGGCCCGAAGTTCGGCCTCGCCGCCGGCATAGCCCTTGCTTTGCGAAGCGATGAAGGCGACGGCCTGCCGGCATTCGGCGTCGCTGGGAGGGCGGCCGAATGCGGCCAGGTAGAGCGCGCCGAGCCGCGGGGTGGTTGGCGGCGAGCCACGGATGACGCTTTCGGCCCACCGCCGGGCTTCGCCCGCCACAAACGGGCTGTTCAACAGTGTCAACGCCTGAGCGGGTACGTTCGACACGCTGCGCCGGCCGACGGCCGTAAACGGCACCGGATAGTCGAAGGCCAGGAAGAACGTGCTGAGAAAGTTTCGCCGCACGCTCAGATAGATGCTCCGCCGGCCGTCGCCGTCGACTGGACCGCTGGGCGGCCGTCCGCGGCCTTCCACGAACTCGCTCAAAAAGACCGGCACGCTGGGTCCGAACATCCGCCGGTCGAGCCGGCCCGATACTGCCAGGATATTGTCGCGAATCGCCTCGCCTTCCATCCGCTTCACCGAGGCGTGCGACAGCAGCAGGTTGAGCGGATCGACTTGCCGTGCCGCCTCGCTTGGCCGGCTTGACAGTTGATAGGTGGCGGTGAGTGTCAGGCGGCGAATCAACCGTTTGACCGACCAGCCGTCATCCATGAACTCACGGGCAAGCTGATCGAGCAATTCCGGGTGCGTCGGCCTCTCTCCTAACACGCCGAAGTTATCGACCGAGGTCACGATGCCGCGGCCGAAGAGGTGCTGCCAAACGCGGTTGACGATGACCCGCGCCGCCTGCGGCCGAGAGGGACCGGTCATTTGCCGGGCCAGCGCCAGCCGGCCGCTGCCCGGTGTGAGTGCGGGCTGCTCGGTGCCGCCTAGCGCCTCCAGGTAGCGGCGGGCGACGATTTCGCCGGGCGTCTTGGAATTGCCGCGCAGCATCACGCGCTCATCGACGCCGTTGCCGTCCAACATGGCCGGCGCGGTGTGGACTTGCCTTGGCAGGGCGGCGGCCAACTTGGCTTGTTCGGCGACAAACGGTGTGGCGGCGGCGATCAAGGCACGAAGTGCGTCGCTATCGGCGGGTACGAACAGGTCCATCCGGCGGACCAGCCAGTCGGCCAGCGCCGCCCAGGCGAGTCCCGGCGCACCAGGACCCGCCTGGGCGAGCTGCTCGGCCGCGATCGTGAATCGTCGCTGATAAGCGGCGGCCAAGACCTCGGGCGTGGCCAAGTCGGCATCGGAAATCGCCAAGACGGCGACCGGCGACAGATTGGCGGCGTGCGGCGGCTGGTCGCTTTCGACGATTTGGGCAATGGCCAAGATCGGCGAAGCGTCGGGCCCGGTTTCGCCGGGCTGCCGCGGACTGAATTCCACGTGGACGCGCTCGCCGCGATAGGCCGACAAATTGTGCTCGATCCATCGGAAGCGATCGCCCGACTGCCACTCGCGGACCAGCGATCCGTGCAGCGGCCCGTTGTTCATGCGGTGCGAATGGACCGCGGCATACGCGTACCCCGAGCCGCTGACCAGGTAGAACAATTTGCCGCTGCTGAGCGTGAAGCTGGGCGTGCGGAGCATGCGGCCCGACTGCAACCACGACAAGCGGCCTGGCTCGCGTTCCACCCCGGCGGCCAGCGACGCCGCGTCCCAGAACGGATCGCTCACGGCGGCGGCACGGTCCCACACGCGGGTGATCGGCCGCTCGCCGCTGGCGCCGAAGGAAAGGTCGCCGAGTCTGACTGGCCTGGAGCCGAAGGCAAAACCGTCTTGCCGCCAGTCGCTGGCCGGAAGTTGGCCGTAGTCGACAACCACGCTGGCGTTGGGCGGCAAATTATAGTTCACGCGCTGGTCATCTCGGCCAGCTTCTGCCCCAGCCACCGAAGATGTCCGCAGCGCGGCGCCGGCCGGCACAGGCTTGGCAGCCAGCGTCGCCCACGGATGCAACGGCGACGTGTTGTCGGAGGATGCCTGGCGTACGGC
>DATLUO010000091.1 GCA_035533075.1 Pirellulales bacterium
CGGCCGGGCCGCTGGGCACGTGATAGCCAACGACCGGTAGTCCGCCATCCGGGCGCGGGGCCAGATGCCTCGTGTCGCCGACGAACGTTCCAGGCTCGAGATCCAAACGGAAGGCGTCGTCGGCAACATCGAAGCGGATGTCCTGCATACTGCATCGAAAGCGCAGCCACACATCCGCGCCCGCGAACATTTCCAGAACGATCCGCTTAGCCAGCCAAAGGCCCTCGCCTATCTCGAAAAAATCATCACAGACGTACCGCGTCGAAATGCTCCCCTGCGGTGAACACGCCTCGCGACCGACGATCGCATATCCGCGTTTCGGGTCGAGGAAAATGCGATCTTGCTTCGACGAAATCACCACGCAATCCGTCCCATGGAACTCTCTGTTTCCGACCGCCAAGTACTCGCCGTTTGCCAGAATTGCGGCGACATCGCAGGAAAACGGTTGGTCGGGGGGCTTGTTTGGGTCGCTCTGCGCCCAGAACTGATAACCGAGGTCCGTCGGATGCCCCTGCAACGCGAGGAATTCCTCCAGGTACCTGGCCTGCGCCCGACGATCGCCGCTATGAACGGTGGCATTGGCAGGCCCGTGCAGCACCCAAGTCGACTTCCCATCGTAACAAAGTGCGCGCCGCCGGAAGTCCTGCGGAATCTGACGCCCGGCCGGAGCGAAACACCGAACGTCGTACAGTCGCTTGTCTCCCTTCACCACGGCGCGGCAATCACAATCGCGGTCCGGAGCAATGATGTCCACGCCTTCGGCCAGGCGCTGTTGCAGCAACCTACTCGAATGCTTCCAGCGAACGTCGACGGTGGCTAATTTGGCGTTTCCATTAACATAACGCTGACGGATCGAACCAAGATCGACCGCCGTGGCGACGGCAAAGTTGTCCGTCGCTAATACCGCGAAATGCGCAATGATGCAAAAGCTTAATGTGGGGTTCATAAGCGCCCGAATCTCCCTAACGAAGTGCGGTGACGCCATCTGCGAAAAGGGCCGGCGTCCCGCCCCTGAGAGGCGAAAAACGACAGTTTCCCGGCGGGCAACTGGCGGGCGCGTAGTAAGAACCGCACATAAAGGGACCGACGCCAAAGGTGCACCAGCTTTGGGTCGTACTTATGCACTGGCCGCCCGCTGTTCCCGGCCATGTTATGTATAAACCGACGAATGCGCAATAACTCAGCGGAGGGATCGGGCCGCCGCACCCTGGCTGCGTCGTCTCCGTAACGGAGCAGCAACCGTTCCCCGCGCCGAATACCTGCCCCGCTTCATTCGGAGACAGCTCCGATGCCCGAAAGCCCGCGATGCATAGGAAACAGCCAATAACGGCGGCAAGCGCGCCGATGACCATGCACAAAACAGATCGCATAACAACCTCCGTTCAGAATAGGCAATGCCGGAAGCTAACCGTGAACCGTACAATACAATACAATACAATACAACACAACGCCGCTCGCTAAAAAGATATCGGAGCCGTAGGACGCTTCCTCTCGCGCAGTCCGCTCCAACCGAGGAAGGCGGCTGCGAGGGTGACCGCTGCGGCTCCGGCGGAAGAGGCATAGGCTAATTGGCCAAGTAGCAAATTGTTCCAAGCGCGCCGCTCGACAAGTGCCACCCCGGTCCAAAGGTCGTAAAAGTCACCGCGTGACATTTGCCGCATTTCGCCGCGCGTGCATTCTAGTACCGTGAACGTGTCGTCCGCGGCGATCCGAAGTAATAACAGGTAGTGACCCCGGTCGCCGGCTTCCTTAAAATGAACGATTGCGGGAAGTGGCAGCCGCTCCACATCGCCGACATCCGCGCGCACCGCCGCCAACCGAATGCCGAAACGCTCCGCGACGCGCATGAGCTCGGCCGCGCTGGTGCCGCGGTCGGTCACCTCGGTCGCTGAGACCAAGCTGGGATAGTCGACCCGCTTGCCGAAAATGAAAAGCATGACGTACAGGCAATTCGGCCCGCAGCGCACCGCCTCGCGCCAGTCAAGGTTCGTGGGCTTTGCATCGCGCCCTTCGGCGGGCGCGCCGAGCGATCTTAGCGCCATGATGCCGACAATCACGTTTGGAAGCATTGGTAACTCTATCGGCTCAGATCCTATTTCGTCCGGGCGTCGCGCTGCAACGCAGCAGCACACGTCCCGCGTGGCTGTAGGGGCAGTAGTCGCTCATCACATCGTCGTCTGAAGCAAGTGTGAAGGCGCGCTCAAGGCAATTCAGTGCGCGCCGCACAGAGTCGTGGGCGATGCGCAGGTCCTCAGGAAGGTAGAGTTGGGCCTCAATCACATGCGCCGTAATATGAAGGTCACGGTGCCGATAATCGGCGGTCGCCGCGCCTTTGATCCAATGCGCCCCCCATGTGCCCTCGGGGCTCTGACTGTCCGCAAGCGAGCGTGAGAGTTCGGAGCAGCGGTTACGCACGCGCTCTGACATGCGGCGGCCCAGCGCAATATCCTCATTGCCACGCGCCAACCGCAGCAGAAGGGCCAGTGACTGAAGGAGGTGCGTTCCGCCGCAACAAAACCGCGTCGGCTCTCGGTCCAGGAGGAACGACGCCCAACCATCGAGCGAAATCATCTCTCCCCAACGGTTTGTCCACGCCGCCACTGCCGAGTAATGCGCAGCGACGCACAGTGCCCATTCCGGCTCCGCCCTTCGCCCCTCGCGAAGCTGCACGTTAAGCAGGCAATCGCGCACCGCGTCGCCCAGGACGCGCGTGCGCGAAGCAGTCGATATGGGCTTTGACGCGGGCAAGCCCGCCTCCGCAAATGCGGCCAGTTCCTGAAATGGATGAGCAGGCCTTGAGTCTACGCGAAGCTTACGGTTCACCAAGCCCGACAGATACCGAATGCCGTGGTCGGTTTCGACGATGACAGCCGCCTGTCCGAACCGGCTCTCGATCTTCCGCGCGTCGGTTAGGAGCGATATGACTTCGCGCGCGGTGTCCGGGATGAACTCTTCGGACGAAGGGTCCGCGAACACGCGCATCCAGTGAAGCAAGTGCGAAACGCCCATCTCAGCGCGCCAGCGGAGGCGGTCCCTGACGAGGTTAATGAGCGCGGGCGAGAGCATCTTGTGCGTATCGCGTAGCGGAACCATCGGCAAACTGCGCGGCTGTTCGCGAACAACCAGCGAGGGCGATTGCAAGGTTGCCCACGCCGCCGCAAGAGAAAGCGGGACCCCCGCTCCTCCGGTCGCTAGCAACTGCCGGCGCGACAGGCGACGTGGTCTGCCAACGGCGCTGGTGTTCGGCTCGCAAGCTAAGCGCATAGCCGCCTCCCGCGGAAGCATCTTCCGTTCAACAACCACCGCATAGCGCAGTGTCCCGCGATCGGCCGCGATGCGCCGTCCGGCGAAGGTTGGTCGACCTCGCGATCCGGACATGCACGCCCAAGGCTGGCGATACCGGCGCCGCCCAAATGCGGCAGCCACGCGCAGCGTTTCATCCAGGGGAGCCTTGCTTCGCCCATCGGATTCGACCTCGTTCGTTCAAAGTGTCCCCGCCGCGGTCCGGCGTCCGGCCGTCCTGCATCGCTTCTATTAACCTATACGGAAGGGCCTTACACTTCCGCTCCATTTTTGTCGGATTCGCCAGACCCGGCCCGACCTATTGTTTCTGCGCGTGGCTCGCTATCCCCTCCGCTGGCAGCATGTGCTTTTGGCGCGAGCCCGCGGGCTTCCAGTTCGGGACCAAGCCTTTTTTTTCCACGCGAGCGATGCACGTAGACGGCGGAGAGGGAGATGCCGAGCTCCGTGGCGAGTTCGGCCGCTGGCGCGATGCCGCCTGGGGAGCGCGCATCCGCCAGCAGAACAGCTTCCTCATTGGAAGAAAGGCGGTCATCCATCGCTTGCAGTATTTCGGGCCGAATGTCTGCAACGTCCGTGGCGGCGTCTTCGATGTCGACGGCCGCGTGCGGGTCCGGCAGGGCCGTTTGCCAATCGTCGCTGGCCGCCGTCGCGCGATCCCGCTTCTTGTGCCACGGCGCGCCAAGCTCCTCGAGCGCCAGGTGATCCGCTATCGTCCAGACCCAGCCCTTGAGCGTGCCTTTTTTGGTATCGAACGCCGCGCGGCGCTCCCAGGCATGCTCGACGGCCGAGACAGCGATTCCGTCGGCCTGCTCTCGCGATAGAGACGCGAAGTATTTCAGCCGTAGTAGTGACGCGAGCTTGGCATGCGCCCAGCGCAACGCCGCAACGACCAGCCGCTCGTCGCCGGCGCGCCATCGCTCGCCGAGCCGCACGGCAGCGCGGCCATCGCCGCCAACCCTCGCGCACCCTGATGAGCCGTCCGTCACGGGATCTCCGCTTTCAGTGGTGAGAACCGAAGCGCCTGGGCGTCGCAGACTGATTGATCGCGCGCCGACGGCGTGACGGTTCGCTCGTGAAATATGGGGCCGTGAATCCACCACGCGAAGCTCACGGCATGGCCGTCATCCTAACCTCTGCGCCGCCGGTGTCAAGGGTCCCCGCCCGCGCGGCGCCCGCGGCTTGGCCAGAAGGTAGGGAAGCGACGGCGCTCGCGTTCGGAAGCCTCGTGGCGGCCCGGGGATCCCGGCGGGCCGGGACTCCGCGGGAGCCACACGGTCGGTTATCATGCGCTGCGAATGAAGCTGCGTCGCCGAATATCGGTTGTCTGCCCGCTGGCCGCTCAGGCGCTCATGCTGCTCACGAGCGCGGCGCTGCACAGTCCGGTGATGGATGAGGCCGCGCACCTGGCCGCCGGAATCAGCCATTGGGAACTGGGCCGCTTCCGGTTGTTCAAGGTCAATCCGCCGCTGGTGCGGATGGTCGCGGCGCTGCCGGCCATCGCCTCCGGGGCCAAGACCGATTGGAGCAACTACTCGGAGGGCGTCGGCGCGCGGCCGGACTTCACCGTCATGGACGACTTCGTACATGCCAACGGCGAGCGCGTCTTCTGGCTGGTCACGCTCGCCCGCTGGGCGCTCGTCCCGATCGTGCTCTTGGGCGGCTATGTATGCTATCGCTGGGCCCGCGAGTTGTATGGCGACGCGGCGGGCATCATGCCGCTCGCGCTGTGGTGCTTTTGCCCGAACGTGCTGGCCTACGGTCAGATCATCAATGCCGACGCCTGGGCTACGGCGCTTGGTGTGGCGGCGGGCTACTGCTTCTGGAAATGGCTGAAGGATCCGGCCTGGGACCGCGCGCTCGTGGCGGGCATCGTGCTGGGGCTGGCCGAGCTGACCAAGACGACCTGGTTGGTGTTGTTCGTGCTGTGGGCCGTGCTTTGGATCGTGGTCCGTTGTCCGTGGTCCGTTGTTTGCGCCGCGATTGTTCGATCGGCGCGGAGACAAACAACTCCAAAGTCGCTAGAGAAGGGTTCAGGGTTCAGGGTTCAGGGTTCAGGAAAGAGCCGGAAGTCTCACGACTTCTGCAACGAGGACGCACAGTTGGTGGCGATATTGACGTTGGGCGTGTTCTGCATCAATGCGGGCTACGACTTCGAAGGCAGCGGCACGCGGCTGCGCAATTACCTGTTCGTCAGCCGCCCGTTGAAAGGCGCCAACGAGGCGGGGCGGGCGGCGCAGATCGGCAATCGGTTTGCGAAAAGTTGGTGCGGAGGGATGCCTCTGCCGCTGCCGAAGGATTACGTCGAAGGCATCGATATGCAGTGGCACGATATCGAAGTCGGCAAGCCGTCGTATTTGCGCGGCCAGTGGCGGGACCGCGGCTGGTGGTATTGGTATCTCTACGCGCTGGCCCTGAAGGTGCCGTTGGGCACCTGGGGACTGTTCCTGCTGGCGGTGGGAGTGCGCGTGACACACTGGCGGCGCGGGAAAAGGAGTCGTCGGACCGAAAGCGGCGCCGCGCACCCTCACCCGCGCCCTCTCCCGAAGGGAGAGGGAGACAGCATTCCTCACGTCAGCCGTCTCCCGGAACGAGAGGGAGAAGCACGCAATCCAAAATCCAAAATCGAAAATCCAAAATGGGCCGACGAACTGGTGCTGTTGGCGCCGGCGGCGGTGGTGCTGGTGTTGGTCAGCTCGCAGACCGGCTTCAGCAGGTACATCCGATATGTGTTGCCGGTCTTTCCGTTCGTGTTTATCTGGATCGGCAGCGTGGCTTGTGGAATTGGCTCGTTCGCCCGGAACGCCACGGAGGGCGTTCCCTACAGACGCGGTCGCGCGCTCGCCGCGTTGACGGCGATCCTCCTGGCCTGGTCGGTCGGCGGCAGTCTGTGGTACGCGCCGCACTGGATGTCGTACTTCAACGAACTGGCGGGCGGGCCGTTGGGCGGACCCGCGCACCTCATCGACGCCCAGGTCGATTGGGGACAAGACCTGCTCTACCTCAAACGCTGGCTCGACGCGCATCCCGAAGCGCGGCCGCTGCGGCTGGTCTATTTTGGGCCGATCGATCCGCGATTGGCCGGCATCGAGTTCTCGCCGCCGCCCGCGGCAGACCACCCGCCGGACGATCCGGCCGGAATTGCCGTCCGGCCGAGCGACCTCCCGCCGGGCTGGTACGCGATCAGCGTCAACTTTCTCTATGGCTATCCGCACTACGCGCTCGACGGGCATGGCGGCCGCGCGCACTTCGCACGCGGCGCCTACAGCTACTTTCGCCGCTTTCAGCCCGTGGCCAGGGTCGGGTATTCGATCTACATTTACCACGTCGGCGACCGCGCTATCGGGCATCGCAGCGGCTGAGAATCCCGGGCTGACGCGTTTCGCCGCGGGCCACCCGGAATTCCGGACGGAGGTATATTGAATAGGATGCATACTGCGATGTACTACCCCGTCCGAAATCCTCAGGCCACCCACCCAATGCGTCTCGGCTACAACACCAACGGCCTCGCTCATCATGATCCGTTTGAGGCGGTGGAACTGCTGGCGGAGATCGGCTATCGCAGCGTGGCACTCACGCTCGACCATGGTCCCCTGAACCCGTTCGCCGGCGACTTCGACGATCAGCTCCGCAAAATGCGGCAATTGTTAGAGCGGCTTGACATGCGCAGTGTCGTCGAGACCGGTGCCCGTTACCTGCTCGATCCGAGGACGAAACACGAGCCGACGCTCGTCTCGCGCGACCCGCGGGGGCGCCAGCGGCGAACCGACTTTCTCAGGCGGGCCATCGATGCGGCCCACGCGCTGGAGAGCGACTGCGTTTCGCTTTGGTCGGGCGTCGTTCGCGACGGCGCCGCCGACGGGGCCGACGAGGCGGCGGTCTGGCAACGCCTGCTCGGCGGCCTGCACGAGACGCTGGACTACGCCGAGGCGCGCGGCGTCGTGCTGGGCTTCGAACCCGAACCGGGCATGTTCGTCGACACCATGGCCCGCTTCGACGATTTGTCGCGGCGGCTGGACCACGACCGCTTTCGCTTGACGCTCGACATCGGCCACCTGCAGTGCCTGGGCGAGCTGCCGATTACGGATCACCTGGTCCGTTATGCGGAGCGGTTGGTGAACGTCCATCTCGAAGACATGCGGGCCGGCCGGCATGAACACCTGATGTTCGGCGAGGGCGAAATCGACTTTCCGCCCGTCATGCGGTATCTTTCAGAGAGCGGGTACGCGGGCGGCATTCACGTTGAGCTGAGCCGCCACAGCCATCTCGGCCCGGAGGCCGCCCGCCAGGCGTTCGCCTTCCTCAGTCCGTTGATGGCGACGTGACCCGCGGCAGGATATAAGAGAAACATGCAACTGGCTCTGCTGGGAACCGCCGGTTATCACCCCAATGAGTCGCGCCACACGGCGTGCTTCATGCTGCCCGAAGTCGGCGTGGTGCTCGATGCGGGCACCGGCTTCTTCCGCGTCGGCCCGCGGCTTTTGACCGACGAGTTGGACATTTTTCTCACGCACACGCACCTCGACCATGTGTTTGGGCTGACGTTCCTGTTCGACGTGCTGTATGGCCGCGACCTGAAGCGTGTCGACGTTCATGCCGAGGCGGCAAAAGTGGCCGCCATCCAGAACCACCTGCTCTACGAGTTGCTCTTTCCGGTCGGACTTCCCTGTCAATACCGGCCGCTCACCGGGCCGGTGCCGTTGGCCCGCGGAGGGACGCTCTCGTCGTTTCCCTTGTCGCACCCCGGCGAAACGGTCGGTTTCAGGCTCGATTGGCCCGGCCATTCGATGGCCTACGTGACCGACACCGTGGCCGATCCGGCCGCCGGCTACGTCGAGCGGATTCGCGGCGTCGACCTGTTGGTCCACGAGTGCAACTTTTCCGACGACTATTCCGAGCAGGCCAAGCTCACCGGCCACAGTTACACCACGCCGGTGGCCCAGGTGGCCAAACAGGCGGGCGTCGGGCGGTTGCTGCTGGTCCACCTCAATCCGCTGATCGTCGACAAAGACCCGGTGGGGCTCGACGTGGCGCGGGCCATCTTTCGCGACACGACCATTGCCGAAGACAACACGGTCGCCGAGTTCTAGTAAAACCGGATCGTGTCAGCCACCGAGCTTTTTTCTCAACTCGGCGGGAATCTTTGACGGAGCGTTCGCCCTTCCCCAGTCGTAGAGATCATCCTCTTTGCGGAAATCTTCTTGGATGTCGTCCTCGTGATCGAAATAGTAAGCCAGTGCCGCGTGGATATCGGAAAGCGTGATGCTCGGATACTCCGCCAGGATTTCCTTGGGCGACATGCCACGCATTTCATGCATGACGACGATGTCTTGTACGCGGATGCGGTGCCCGGCGATGCAGGGCCGCCCGCCGCAGATGCCCGGCGACACGTCCCGCAGCCATCACGCATGCCCATGCGATCGTCGTGACTTCGGTTTTCGGCACGGCTTCGCCAAGGTTGAGCGTATCGTAAGCAAATTGGTTGTCGGAACATAGGCAAGTCGCGGCCGTTACGGCATAATCGGTGGTTCGCCCGCGTTGCCAGGACGGCGAACCTGCCGCCCGCGGCGGGTGTCGCCCAGTGTAGCCGGTCCCCGGAGCATGCATGAGCCAGCGTCGAATTCTTGTCACCAGCGCACTCCCCTATGCCAATGGCCACATCCACATCGGCCATCTGGTCGAGTACATCCAGACCGATATCTGGGTGCGCTTCCAGAAGCTGGCCGGCCATCGTTGCGTCTATATCTGCGCCGACGATACGCACGGCACGGCCATCATGATTCGTGCCCGGCAGGAAGGCCGCAACGAAGAGGCCGTGATCGCCGACATGAAAGCGGCCCACCAGCGCGATTTCGCGGGCTTCCAGATCGTGTTCGACAACTACGGCAGCACGCACAGCCCCGAAAACCGCGGGCTGTGCGCCGAGATTTGGGCCGCCTTGCGCAAAGCCGGACTGATCTTCGAACGCGAGGTGACGCAGCTTTTCGACCCCGTCGCCAACACCTTTCTGGCCGACCGCTTCGTCAAAGGAACGTGTCCCAAGTGCAAGCTGCCGAACCAATATGGCGACAGTTGCGACAACGGCCACACCTACAGCCCCAGCGAGCTGATCGACCCGGTCAGTACGCTGAGCGGGGCCAAACCGGAGCTGCGCTCGTCGAAGCACCTGTTCGTCAACACGGAACAACTGCACGGCTTTTTGCAGGAGTGGACTCAGACGGGCGATCATTTGCAGCCCGACGTGGCCCACTGGCTGGCCGGGGCGTTTCTCTCCGAGCCGCTGCGCGACTGGGATGTTTCGCGCCCCGCGCCGTATTTCGGGTTCGAGATTTCCGACGCGCCGGGCCATTACTGGTATGTTTGGTTCGACGCGCCCATCGGCTACATCGCCTCGAGCAAAGAGTGGTGCGTCAGGCAGGGCGAAGAGTTCGATTCGTGGTGGCGCAGCGACCAGACCGAAATCCACCATTTCATCGGCAAGGACATCACCTATTTCCACACGCTCTTCTGGCCGGTGATGCTCAAGGCGTCAGGCTTCAACCTGCCGCGGAAAGTCCACATTCACGGCTTCTTGACGGTGGGCGGCGAAAAAATGTCGAAGACCAAGGGCACGTTCGTTCGCGCTTCGACCTACCTGAAGCACCTCGATCCGGCCTACCTGCGCTATTACTATGCCACCAAGCTGGTGCCCAAGCTCGACGACCTGGACCTGAATCTTGCTGAGTTCGTGGCCAAGGTGAACGGCGATCTGGTGGGCAAAGCGGTGAACCTGGCCAGCCGCACGGCCCGCTTCGTGCGCGAGACGGGTCTGGCGGCAAGCTATCCCGACGACGGCGGGCTGTTCGCGCAGGCGGCGGCCGCCGGCGGCGAGATTGCGGCCAGCTACGATGCCTGCGACTACAACCGGGCCATGCGGCAAATCATGCTGCTGGCCGATCGCGCCAACAAGTACGTCGAAGACGCCGCTCCTTGGAGCCTGAAGGGAGCGAATCACGCCGAGCAACTGCGGCAGGTTTGCACGGTGTCGCTGAATCTGTTTCGGCAGTTGGTAGTCTATCTGACCCCGGTCTTGCCCCGGCTGGCCGAGCAGACGGGCAAGCTCTTCGGCAAGCCGATCGAGCGTTGGAGCGACGCGGGCCAGCCGCTGGTCGGCACGCCCGTCAGCGAATTCGAGCATCTGATGCAACGTGTAGAAACCAAACAGGTGAAAGCCATGATTGACGAGAGCAAAGAAGAAGCGCCGCAAACCGCTGAGACAAGCGGGCCCGCAAGCGCGGCCCAACTGGTCGACGGCCCGGAGCCGTTGGCAGCCGAGCCGCTGTTGGGCCAGATCAGCTACGACGAGTTCGCCAAGGTCGATTTGCGGATTGCCCGCGTCGTGGCGGCCGAAGAGGTGCCCAAGGCGAAAAAGCTGTTACGGCTCACTTTGAGCCTGGGCGGCGATATGCGGCGGAACGTGTTCGCCGGCATCAAGAGCGCCTACAAACCTGAAGAACTGGTGGGCCAGCTCGTCGTGTGCGTGGCCAATCTGGCCCCGCGGCAGATGCAGTTCGGCACCAGCGAGGGGATGGTGGTGGCCAGCGGACCCGGCGGCGAAGAGGTGTTCTTGCTGCGGCCCGACGAGGGCGCCAAGCCGGGGCAGCGCGTGCATTAGTGATCGCCATATATGTCCAGACCAACCGCCGGACCTACGATTACGGACTTTTAAGGGTTGCGGCCTCGGTCTGCGCCGCCGATTCAATTGCATTAGGGACCGATATTGTGGATACTAAGCATAACCTTCCCCGCCTTTCTGAAAGGAGCCTTCCATGACCGTCGCCCGCCTTTTCGACCGTCACGCTCGCCGCTTGCTGGCCGGTGCCCTTGTTGTTGCCATCGTGTGCCTGCTCGAATCGAACGCCGTTGCCCGCGGAGGCTCAGGGGCGATGCGGATGTATATGAAGGTCGCCCAGGCCCAAATGAAGTGGACGCAACAGCAGATGGCCATCTATCAAAAGCAGCAGAAGGAACAGTACGACGCTTTCATGAAGCGGTTCGACACCAACAAGAACGGCAAGATCGACGGCAAGGAAAAAGGGCCGGCCCAAAAGTATCTGCGTGCGTTGGAACTGGGCAAGGATCCAGACAAGTCGATGAAGACGTTGGGCGGGTCGTCCGCCAGCTTCGGGCCGCGGACGCACACCAAGCCGGCCAGCAGCAAGTCGAAGTAAACCGGTTTCTGGCCGCGCTGCAACGCTACTTCTGGGAATCGCCGATGAATCGAGCCGTGGCAGCCGGAAAGGGGGACTTATCAGCGGCGGCCATCGTGCGTATGCTTGATTACCACGTCCTTCTTTCCCTTCGGTACCATTCCTGCTTTAGGGGGCGCCACGGTTTCGACAGGCGTCTGTTTGGCCTGCGTCGCACCTTCTGGCGCGGGTAAACTGACAGATTCTGGGCCAGGCTTTGCCGACACTTCCTCTTTGGATCACGCCCGCGCTTGGCCTGCCGATCGACCTGGACATCACCTACCAGGCGGCCTGTGCCGCCAGGCGAATCGCCGTTGAACCATCGTGATCTGGCAGCCGTGAACCCGTGAGCGTTGGGTTCCGGGGACATGGCAGAGGTGGCGTAATGCTGTTCATGCGAACCGCCATGTGGCGTCTCGTTGTGTCTCCGCGGGCTGGTCGTCGATCGTCCGACGGCATGCCGTGTCGTAACCCCCCATTGACCTCCACTCTGCACCAAGGACTCGCGGTTAGCCGGCCGCGCCATATGATGTGGATGCGGTTGACGCGATGCCTAACGGGAGACGACGTTCGTGATGCACAAGGTCGAGACAATTCAACAGGCCGGCGATGATCGGATGCTGCACCTCGCAATCCCGGTCGATGGAGCGAAGCGGCGTTACCAAGTTACCGTCCTGGTGCGGCCGGTGCCTGACGCTTCGGAGCCGGGCTCGGGTTGGCCGCCTGGCTTCTTTGAGCAGACCGCGGGCTCGATCCAAGACGATGCCGTACTCGGCGAAAGATCCGCTGAGCGTCGAATTGATCGGTGGCGGACGCTACAATCGGATCCTTGTACCCACCGGACTTCCCCCCATGCCACTGCCGATACCTGGCGACGACCGTTCGCGAGATCAAGCCCACCTGCTCCACTCGCTCCATAACCGCGAGGCGCAGGCCCGGGCCCATGTTTGGGTCCGGGGCCACGGGGCGGTGCTGGTCGACCAGGATGGCAAGGAGTATCTCGACGGGCTGGCCGGACTTTGGAACGTCGTCGCCGGACATGGCCGCCGCGAATTGGCCGATGCCGCCGCGCGGCAGATGAACGAACTCGCCTACGCCTCGTGCTACGCCGGCAGCACGAACCGCCCGGCCATCGCGCTGGCCGAGCGGCTCGCGGGGCTCGGTTACCCCGGCATCAACCGCTTCTACTTTACCTCCGGCGGGGCCGAGTCGAACGAATCGGCCTTCAAGACCGCCCGCTACTACTGGAAGGTCGCCGGCCAGCCCGACAAGTACAAGATCGTCAGCCGCGTCTGGGGCTATCATGGCGTGACGCTGGCCGCCATGTCGGCGACCGGCATCGCGTCGTACTGGCCGATGTTCGAGCCGCGCACGCCCGGTTTCGTCCAGATCGAGAGCCCGTATCCCTATCGTTTCCAGGCCTCCCCAAATGACTCGCGG
Organism: Pirellulales bacterium; assembly: GCA_035533075.1. Taxonomy (NCBI): domain Bacteria; kingdom Pseudomonadati; phylum Planctomycetota; class Planctomycetia; order Pirellulales; species Pirellulales bacterium. The sequence continues at coordinate 12,969 of DATLUO010000091.1, forward strand.
ACTGCGGGTCAACAGGCGGCCGACTTGCTCGAAGCGGCCATCCTGCGCGAGGGTCGCGACACGGTGGCCGCGTTTCTGGGCGAGCCGGTGCAGGGCGCCGGCGGCGTGATCGTGCCTCCTGACGACTACTGGCCGCGCGTTCGCGAGATCTGCGACCGCTACGGCGTGCTCTTGATCGCCGACGAGGTCATCACCGGATTCGGCCGGACGGGCGAGTGGTTCGCCCTTTCGCGCTACGGCATCGAGCCGGATATCGTGAGCTTCGCCAAAGGAATCACCAGCGGCTATTTTCCGCTGGGCGGCATCGGCGTCAGCGACCGCATCGGCGCCGCGATCGACGGCGCGGCCGGCGATCGCACCTGGATGCATGCCTTCACCTACTCCGGGCATCCGGTCGGCTGCGCCGTCGCGCTTGTTAACCTCGCGATCATCGAGCGCGAGGGGCTTGTCGCGCAGGCCGGCGCACTCGGCCGGCGGTTGCTCGAAGGTCTTCGGACGCTCGGCTCGCATCCCCACGTGGGCGATGTGCGCGGGCTGGGGTTGATGTGCGCCGTCGAGTTGGTGGCCGATAAAACGACGAAAGCCGAGTTTCCCGCGGCCGAGCAGGTTGGACCTCGCGTGTATGCTGCGACGCAAGAGCGGGGCCTCTTCACCCGGCTGCGCGGCGACGTTTACAACCTTGCCCCTTGCTTTGTCACCACCGATGCCCAGATCGACCGGATGGTCGAGATTCTAGGTGACTCGATCCAGGCCGTGTTGGGCCCATGACGGTCTCATCACTTCTTGCGGACGTCGAAACCAGCCGAGCTCCCTTCGGTCAGCAGGATGCCGTTGCGTTCCAACAACGAGCCCTTGCGGAAGTGAACCTGCAGGATCGCCACGTTGTAATCGACCAAGGCGCGCCAGTAGGCGATCTCGGCGTCGGCCAGGCGGCGCTGGGCGTCGAGCAACATGTCGAGGGTAGCGGTGCCCACCTCGTAAGAGCCTTTGACCGCCTCGAGCTGCTTGGCGGCCGCCACCCGGCGATTGGACGTGGTGTGGCTCACCTGGTAGTTGCGGTCCAGATCGCGCAGGGCGTTGGTCAAAAGGTGAAACAACTCCAGTTCCTTGTCTGACAGTTCTTCCTTGTCTGACGGTTCAACGCTACGGTTAAGCCCTTCGGAAAGGACCTCCTTCCAATCGAAGCGGACTTCCTCGCTGGTCGGGTCGTCGGCCGGGCGGATCAGGCGGCCGTCGCTCGGAAGAAGCCCCATCATGTGTCGCAGGCGGCTCTCGGCCGTGTAGAGCTGGCCCAGCGCGTTTTCCGCCTGGGCGCGGAAGAGGAAGTACTGCTCGCGGGTCTGTGCTTCTTTCTCGGCCTCGCCGCCCTTGGCGCCCGTCATGTTCAAGGCGTGAACCTTTCGCCACGTCTGCAACGCGCTGTCGCGTCCGGCCTGCACGGCGTTCAGGTTGCGGTAGTGGTAATAGAGATCCCAATAGGCCCGTTCCAGGTCGCTGACCATGTTCCGCACGCCGGCCTCGAAGTCGGCCAGTGCGACGTCGTCGTCGATCCGCGCCAAGACGAATCGGACATTCGTGCCGCGAACGGCCTTTGAGTCGCCCACCGACCCCTTGGCGTCCTGGCTGGCGCCCTGTTTCAGGTCCGATTGCGGCCTAACAGGCGTGAAGAGAAAACCGCCCATGTTTCGCAGCACTCTGGAGTTCCCCAATGCGGTCCGAACGGCCTCTTCAATCGTGAGATCCCAAATCTCGTGGACATCGGGATTGCTGAGCGTGAGTGGGTCGCGGTCGACGTGTACCTGCTCCACTTGCCGTCCGGCCGGGCCCAAATCCATGATGGGCGCGGCTGGCGGCTCCTTCTTCTGTTCTGCAGGTGCCGACTCCGTCGATTCGGGAGGAGCAGCGCGAAGCATGGCCAGCGGGGCCATCATGGCGGCCGCGAGTGCCGCGCCCAGGCAGACTGCCGACCTGGTGAGCGCCGCCCGACTGCGGCGACTGTCGAGAATGCCGTGGAGACGATCATCCAGTACGCCGCGGCGAGCCATCGGCACGGCCACGAGCGCCGACACCTGCGCATCGGACAGGCCCGTCGCCAGCGCGAGCAACTCGCGGGCATAGTCGCTGGCCCGGGCGCCTGAGGCCAACACGATGTCGTCGCAGGCCCGCTCACGCTCGATCCGCATTTGCCTTGCGGCCAACCAGACGAGCGGGTTGAACCAGTACACGGCGCAGGCGACGTGGGCGACCAGTTGCGTAAGCCAGTCCCAGCGGCGGACGTGAGCCAATTCATGCAGCAGCACCAACCGCCGCCGCTCGTCGGGCCAAGCGCCGGCCTCGAAAGGCACCAGCAGCACGGGCCGCAGCGCACCCCAGGTCAACGGCGCAGGTGCCGATTCGCATTGGCGGAGTTGCACACTGCGGCGCACGCCCAATTGCCGGCGCAACTCGTCGAGCAGGTTCAGCCAGCGACGATCGCCGATGACTTGCGAACGGCGGTGCAAGCCGGCCAGTTGCCAGAGTCCGATCGCCAGCGGAACGAGCGACAGCAATCCGCCCGCCGGCCATGCGATCGCCAGCCATGGCATCGCGGAGCGCGGCGGGCTGGTCGTTTCGATGATGGCAGGCGGCAGATTGTGCGGCTCCATTTCCGAACGAGCGGCGATGGGCGGCAAGATGTTCGCCGCATCATGGTGCGGTGCTTCATCGAGCGGCGCGGGGCGATTCGCCTGCGCGAGCCCGGTGTGCCCCGTTGCGGCGAGCTCCGTTGGCTTGGCGGTCCACTGAGGCAGCCAGGCCACTCGCCAGTCCGGCAGCGCCAGCGACAGGACCGGCAAGAGCAGCAAGCTCGCCACGCTCAGGCACCACACCAGGTGCCGCCAGGCAGCCGAGGCCCGGCCCAAGACCACCGCAACGACCACGGCAAGGAGCACAACGGCCGCGCTTTTGAGCGCCGGGTCCGACAATTCGGATGCAGAAACGAGCGTCAGTAGTGAGGACATGTCAGCGTCCCTCCTTTCGAGCTTGCTGGATGAGTTGCGCCAGGCGCTGGAGATCTTGATCGGAAAGGTCGGCGTCGGCCCCTTGCAACAAGGCGGCGACGGCTTTTTCGAGTGAGCCCTCGAAAAAAGTGTCCAGCACGCGGCGCAGCGCCGAGCGACCGGCCTGGGCGCGGCGGCGGGTGGGGACATAGATATAGCGCCCCTGCTGGGAACGGTGCTTGAGATGCCCCTTGTCGACGAGGATCGCCAGCAGGGCGCGCACGGCGGAGTAGCTGGGCGGGTCGGGCAGGGCGGCACGGACGTCGGCCGCCGTGGCCTCGCCCTGTGCGTACACGATATCCATGATCTGTCGTTCGCGGCGGCTCAGTGTGTCGGCGGGTGCGCGGCTCATAGTTGCTAAAAAATTAGCAGCCAGGCGGGAGGCGGTCAATAGCGCCATGCTGAATTATTCAGCACGCCGTCGTGCCGGGAGGAGGTTTGTCCCTCAATCATCAACTCCCAGCCGGTGAAATCCGAGATTTCGGTCGCCACGCCAAAGTCAGCCGCGAAAGAGCCGATCGCCGTCGACATCATCCTCGTCTGCCGCAAGTGGCTAACTTTCTTCGGCATCGGTGGCAAGGCCCCAGACTCGCATGCGAAACGCGAGCGCGTCGTACAAATCATCGTACGTCATGCAGCCAACTTGCACCGAGTCGACCTTCACCTTGTCCGCTCGCCAGCTTAACCGTTCCTTTTCGTCGCCCTCCAAATTCGCCGACCTGCCGATTAAAAGCAAGCCGCTGAACCGAACGTGTCCGCCGCCAAAATCGCGCGAGAACCGTCGGGTCCGCTTGAAATCGTCCAGCGAACAAAACCAGTCGACGATTTGACTGAAGCCGTGATTGAACCGCGGACTCCAATCTCGGGCTGCCCTGTCGCCGACCCGAGAGAAAACGCTGTTCTGCCTGGCGTCTTCGAGCTCCACGAATAAAAATGCGCGCGGCACTCGATTGCCCACGACGAGGTCCGCCGAAAAATCGCCTACGATGGGAAATTCGAATGCGAGGCAGTCGGCCACCGATCCATGTGGCCCACATGTCCCGACGAGGGCGCAGAGGTGTCGCCGCTCCTTGAAAAACTGCTGAATATCGGCACGTTCGGCGAGTTCGGCACGAGACGCCAAAAGCTCGCCAAATTCCCGCAACTCTTGCGCACCTTTGGCGGGATCGAAATCGACATCCGCCAGTTTCTTCATAGCCCTCGGTGGTCTCCGGCTTTGACCGTCCGCAGAGAATCCTTTCGAGCAACGTCGACGACCGTGATTTGATCTTCGTCCACGGTGAAAAAGATTCGCACGTCCGACGTGGTTCGCAGAACGTAGACGCCATGCTCGTCGTCGGGGAAAACGGGCTTCGAATTCTTTCGGACCTCCGGATCGGTACGCCAGTTCCTGAGATGGTCGAACCAAGCATGCACCCGCCGTCGATCTTCATCGGGCAAGCCCGTTACAGCAATCTTCGCCGCATTCGTAACTGCTACGTTCATGTCACATGCACCTCGCGCGCCGCTGATTCGACAGAATTGGGTGGAACGGTCCTCATTTGATCCTATTCTGTAGGATCGCATTGGACAAGCAAAGAGCATTGCCGTCAGGTAATCGAGCCGCCTCCGCCTGCCGCGGCGCGCGGTTTATGTGCGCTGGCAGCCGTAACGTATCAAGCAGTCATGCATGGCGCGCTGGGCCGCGGCCAGGGCTGCGCGGGCACGCTCGGTGAAATCGTTCGGGCCGCCGGAACCGTTGGCCACCAGCCGCCGCCAAACACGGTAAACGGGCGAACGACTTGCGGGCACGACCCTTGTTCTTCGAAAGTGTTTTCGTCCGATCCCGGCGGCGGGTCAACTGTCGGAATCCGACAGTTGGCCATTGGTGGGGGGCGTCCGTCTTTGTCGCCACCGGTTTCCGGCACGGCCCCAGAAGGCATGGTGCGCCACAATGGAGAAGTTGCGGAGGTGTTTGCGGTAAGCTAAAAAGGAAGTGGAAGGGGCCTGTCAAAAGGCGGGCTGTCACACGCCGGTGCCGTGATCCGAGCCACGGTTGTCCCGTCGAGCGATTCGTGCCGCCATGCCGCCTGTCACGCCCTCCCTGTCCTTCGCCGGCGGCACGTTGCTGCTGAAAGACCTTCCGGCGGCGGGCGTCCGGCGCGTTTTTGGCGATTTACCTTGGACCTGGGACGACCGGACGGCCGCGTGGCGCATCGACGCGATCGAGTATCCCGCGGTCCGCTCGGCGATCGATGCTCGCCGCCTGGCGTGCCACGACACCGTACCCAAGTGGCAACCGGTCCGCTGGTCCAAGATCGAGTTGCCGCCGTTGCGAGCGGAGCAGCAAGCGGCCCTGGCGGCCTGGCAGACCGGGCGCCGCGGACTGGTGGTCATGCCCACCGGCACCGGCAAGACCGAAGTGGCCTTGTCGATCGTTCGCGACCTGGCCGTTTCGACGCTCGTCGTCGCGCCGGTGCGAGACCTGATGTATCAGTGGCACCGCCGCATTGCCGAGCGCCTGGGTTACGAGGCCGGCATCGTCGGCGACGGCGTCTATCGCGTTTCGCCCGTATCGGTGACCACTTACGACAGCGCGTTCATTCATACCGAGCGGCTCGGCGACCGGTTCGGGCTGATCGTGTTCGACGAATGTCACCACCTGCTCGGCACCCTGCGCCGCGACGCCGCACGGATGAGCGCCGCGCCGTGGCGGCTAGGCCTGACCGCCACGCCCGAACGATCGGACGGCCGCCATGCCGACTATGCACGGCTCATCGGGCCGGTCGCATATTCGCTTCCCTTGGCGGCGGTCCGCGGTTCCACGCTGGCCAATTACGAGGTGGTGCGGATACCCGTGTTCCTGGCACGCGAAGAACAGGCGCGCTACGACGCCCTGGCCCGCCAAGTGCGGCAATACGTCTGCCAGCGGCGACAGACTCAGCCCGACTTCGGCTGGGCGGAGTTGTGTGCCGATACGGGCAAGTCGCCCGAGGCGCGACGCGCGCTGCGGGCCTATCGTGCCAAGCTGGCCATCGAAGACCGGGCCGAAGAAAAGCTGCGCGTGCTGGAAGACCTGTTCCGCCTGCACGCGGGAAGCCGGACCATCGTCTTTACCGGCTCGAACGCTATGGCCCGCGAGGTGTCGCGCCGCTTTCTCATCCCGTGCCTGCTCAGCCACTGCGGCAAAAAAGAGCGGCTGGAAGTGCTGCGCGGCGTGGAAGACGGCACCTACCCGGCGCTCGTCGCCAACCAGGTGCTCGACGAGGGCGTCGACTTGCCGGCCGCCAAGGTGGCCGTCATCCTGGGTGGCAAAGGCTCGGCGCGTCAGGCCAAGCAGCGGTTGGGGCGGATATTGCGCAAGGCCGGAAACGAGCGGGCCACGTTGTATGAGGTCGTTTGCACGGGCACCAACGAAGAAGACCGCTCGCGGCGGCGGCGGCGAAACGATGCTTACCAGGGAACACGCCATCGTCGAATATGAGGGCGGCCGCGTCCTGCCCGACCGGCTCGACCGCCGCAGGCACGCCCGCTATGCCGGCTATGCCGAGCGGATGCTCACCGTCTATCGGCACGGCGCGGGTCGAACGCGCGGCGAGCTGCACCGCGCGGTGCGCGACATCTTCATCGACGAGCCCGATTGCCCCGTGCGGCGCATCGCAGCGTTCTGCAAGCTGCTCGACGACGCCAGCAGCTACGATTACGACCGGGCAGGCGACGCGGCCGCACTGCGAAAAAAGGTGTTTCAGCTCGCCGCCGCGTCGCATCCGTTGGTCGCGTCGGCCGAGGGCCTCTTCGGCCGAAACGAGCAGCGGGTCAAGGCGGAGATTGCCGCCGAGCTTGGCAGCAGTTGGGACGACATCGACGCGAGGCTGTTTTCCGACATCATCGACTTCCATCGGCTGCGCGAGTTTGCCGGCTACGTCGACGGCCGCGCTCTTTTGGCGCGTTACAACGTGGCCCAGACCCAGGCGGCCCTGTTCGACGCCGTCGAGATGACGGTCTGGGCGGAGGACGATTTCAAAACCATCTTTCGCTATGCGAAGTTGGCGCGGCTGCTGCACACGGTCCGCCGCACGGCCGACGGCAAGTACGTCATTCGGCTGGATGGCCCCGCGTCGTTGCTGCGCGAAACGCGACGCTACGGCGCGGCGATGGCCCGCTTTCTGCCGGCCCTGTTGGCGTGCCGAGGCTGGCGGATGCACGCGCTCGTGCGTACACGCGGGCAGCAGCGGATCAACCGGCTCGAACTTTCGCCGGCCGACGGTTTGACCAGCCATCTGCCGCCGCCCGAAGAGTTCGACTCGTCTGTCGAAGCGGCGTTTGCCGACAAGTGGGGCGTCGCCCCGCGCGAGGGCTGGACGCTGCTGCGCGAAGGCGAGGTGTTGTGCCGCGAGCAGCACGTGTTCGTGCCCGACTTCGTGCTCGCGCACGACGACGGCCGCCGCGTGTTGCTGGAGATCGTCGGCTTTTGGACGCCCGAATACCTGGAAGCGAAGTTGACCACGATGCGGCGTTACCGCGACGAGCGAATCATCCTTGCGCTGGCCGAAAGCAAGCGCCACGAGGCGTTTGCGGAGCGGTTCGCGGCCGCCGGCTTTTCCATCGTCCGCTTCAAAGCCGCGTTGTCGGTGAAGAGTGTGCTCGACGCGTTGCGGTCGCTTTCGCAGAGATAGGGAGTACCGGCTCTGCTTGTCGGAACCCATTGGCTAAAGCCTCGTCCGGCTCCTCGGTCTGATCGCAAACCGAAGCGCCGATTGCTAGAATCAGGGAGCACTGCATCATCGGCTCCCGGACCCTTTATAGCCTTATCGCCCTCGCGCTGACACGAGCCGCCCCTCAACTGGCTCAGAAAGGAGGATCGCATGGGAATCCAGGACATTAAGTTCACGGGCCTGATCCAGAATCGCAAGCTATCCGAAATCACGGGGCCGGAATTCTTCAACGCTTTGGCGGCTTGTGGCTGGAAAGAGGGCACAGGCACGCATTTCTTCCAGCAGCTTCGCAAAGACGGACCATCGCGAGGCATCAACACGCCGGCGGACCTCGTGCGGGCGATCGCCGCCGGCAGCTCGGAGCCGGGTCGCGACGGGAAGACGATTCATCGGATTTGCAGCCAAACCGCCTACCTGATCTACAACGCGACGACACGAACGCTGATCACATTCAGCCAGGGGAGCCCGTCCGCGAGATGGGACGTCGACAAGGCGATTCAGCATCTGAGATCGAAGGCCGGATCGCCCTATGGCGTCGGCAAATGCGCGACGTTCGTCCGGGAGGCAATTGAGGCCGGCGGATTAACCATTTCCCGGACCGGGTCAGGGGCCGCAAAAGACTATGGCCCTCGGCTGACCCAAGCCGGCTTCGTCGCGCAGATGGGCGCTGGCACGCCTTACCAAACAGGCGATGTCGCCGTTATCGACGGATTTACGAAAGCTGCCGCCCAGGGCATCAAGAAAGATCACATCGACGGGCACGTGGCGATGTACGATGGCACGCAGTGGATCTCGGATTTCAAGCAGGTTGGCCTATCGCCCTATCCGGGCAGCGACTACGAGCGGGCAAAGCCAAAGATCGTGATCTACCGATACGGACGGTAGCCGCGATCACGAACAACGTGAACAGGCGAAGGCGAACAGGCCGAAGATCAGCGACCAGGCCAGGCCCGAAATGATCGGGGCGATGATGATCGGCATGGCGCCCAGCATCGCCGCACTGGCGGTGAACAGAATCGGCCGCAAACGCACGACGCGGCTTTCCATGATCGCGTCGAACAGCAAACGACACGCGTGTCGCGTCGCCCCGGCGCCGACAAGCGACGTGTCACGCGGTTGGAACGTCGAGGCGCTCGCGCACAACCCGCCATGTGTGCGCGAGATTGAAGGAAAGGTCACGGACGCCGACACGGGCGAACCGATCAAAGGCTGCGTCGATTACCTGGCATTGAGAACAAACAAGAACATTCCACAAGAATTCGGACTTCAAGACGGTTGGGAATCGGAACGCTTTTTGACCGACGCGGGGGGCCGGTATCGCGCGGCCGGATTGCCGGGGCCGGGAGTGCTGCTGGTTCGTTCGTTCGGCAAAACGATTTATCCTCTGAGCGTGGGGGCGGAAAAAATCGAGGGCTACGATCCCAAGAGCAACTTCATACCCACGACCCCGACGGGCATGCCCCTTTCCAATTGGCACCTCGTTCAGTTCATCGATCCGGGCGTGGATGCCGACTCATATACCTGCGACATGACGCTTTCGGCTGGAATTTCGTTGGTCGGACGGATCGTCGGGCCGAACGACTCGCCGGTCTCCCACATCGAAGCCTTGGGACTGGTCGAAAAGGGCCCGTTCTTCGAGTCCTTGATGGACGACAAGTTCACGCTGACCAATTACCAACCTGACGTGCCGCGAAACCTGTTCTTCAAAACGGGTGATGGGGCCTTGGTCGGACTCTTGCATCTGGAGGGCAAGCCGCCCGCCGACTTGACCGTTCGCCTGCAACCCTCGGTCACGGTCCGCGGAACGCTGATTGAAACCGAAACCGAAGAACCGGCCGCGGGATATGGTATCTATTGCAACTCGTCGAAGCACGGCAACTTCCGGATCGAAGACACGACGACGGACAAGGAAGGCGGCTTCGGAATCAAAGGGCTGATGGCCGGAAACGTCTACGAAATGAACGCGTTCAATGTCCAGCTTTTCTCCAGTGGAAAGAACTGCTTCACGATCGACCTGACGGAAGCCAAGCCCGGAGATGTGGTCGAACTGGGTGACGTTACGGGCAAGAACGCTAAGCGGAAGGAATAGGCAGGGTGAAGAGGCGGTCTTGCCGCCGCTCGACGCATGATGCTATGCTGCTTGCGTAAAGGCCGTCGCGCAAGGAGGTACCGTCATGTTCAAGCGTTTCCTTTGCCTGCTGGGAATTGCGGGGCTTGTTTTGCTCTCGGCAGCCTATGCTGTCGACCACAGCGCCGCCGATGCCGCCGCAGATGGATGGACCGGCCGGTTCGTGTTGGCCAAATCGCCGGCGGTCGTGCTGCGCGAGGCCCCCGACGGTAATTCGGCGACCATCCAACTGTCGCTAACGGGCATCTGGCTCGAGGTGCAGCAAAAGGAGGGCGACTGGCTGAAATTCGCCGAAGGTTGGCTGCCAGTGAGCGACGTCATGGGCGAAGAGGGCGTCGTCGAGCATTTCACGGCACAGCTCAAACAGGGCGAAAGCGTTTTCAGTTATCTTGGCCGGGCGCGCGGTTGGTTGAATCAAAACGACTTCGGCAAAGCCGAGGCCGACGTCAGTGAGGCGCTGCGTCTGGAGCCGCAGAACGCTCGCGCTTTCTTCGTGCGCGGGAAAATCGCCGCTAAACGGCAGCGTAACGACGAAGCGCTGGCAAACTACGACCGTGCGCTGGATTTGTCTCCACGCGGTGCGGCGGTGCTCGCCGAGCGTGGCGTGCGGCTGATGAACCTGGGTGAAGACGAGCGCGCGATTCGCGACTTCGACGCAGCCATCGAAGTAAACCCGGCCGACTCTCACTCTTGGGCTATGCGAGGCTGGTGCCGCTCCAACAAGCGCGAGTTCGAAAAAGCCTTGGCCGATTTGGCGGAGGCCGTGCGGCGAAATCCCCGCGATGCGTACGTGCGCGCTGCCCATGCGGTGGTTTATCTTCGAAACCAGAAACTTGATGAGGCCCTGGCAGAGGCTCAGGAGGCGCTGCGGCTCAATCCAAAGCTCGGCGAAGGATTTGCCACGCGCGGCGCCGTGTACGCATTCCAAGAAAAACTTGACGAGGCCCTGTCCGACCTGAATGAGGCGATTCGATTGGGCGTGGCAGCGGCATCTACGTTCTCATATCGCGCCTACGCCCATTCGCTGAAGGGGAATCTCGATGCGGCGGCGCTCGACTATACGCAAGCCATCTCGCTGAAAGCCGACGATGCCGGTCTCTACTTTCGACGGGCCGAGGTGTGGGCCGGCAAGGGCGACAATGCCAGCGCCATCGTCGATCTCGGAGAATGTCTGAAGCTGGCGCCGCAGACCGTCGAGGCTTACGTTCAACGGGGCCGCTTGCGGAGCGAACCGGATGCGGACGGCGCCCTGCCCGGTGCGGCGCGCCTGGACGAAGCCCTCGATGACTTTCAGCAAGCCTTGCGGCTTGACCCGCGGCACGTGGATGCCCTGATCCACCGGGCCTATATCTGGTCGGCAAAAAATGAAACCGAGAAGGCCCAGGACGACCTCTCCGCCGCCATTCGCATCAATCCCCACGAGAGCGAGGCTTATTGCCAGCGGGCGGGAATTCACACGTCGCGCGGCGAATACGGTGCGGCGATCGAAGACTTGACCGCCGGCATCGGCGCCGAGCCGACGAAGACCGCCTGCTTGCTCGATCGCGCGGTGGCCTTCGCATTGAAGGGCGAATACCAGAAAGCGATCGACGATTGCCAGGCGGTCCTGAAGATCGAACCGAACAACACGATCGCTTACTTTCATACCGCGATGGCGTGCTCGTGGGGTGACCGAAGTGAGGAGGCCTATGAAGCGTATAGCGCCATTTTGCGGATCGATCCGGACGATGCGGGCGCTCTCGAGTCGAGGGGCCACGTAGCAGCTAGGCTAGGCAAGTTTGACATGGCCCTGGCCGATTTCGAGCGGCTGAGGCAGATGAAGGGACACGAGGCTGAGGCGATCCGCGCGCGCTCGCAAGTCTGGGAGTATCAGGGTCAGTGGGACAAGGCGGCGGCCGATTTGACCGAGGCCATTCGGCTCAAGCCCGACGACGCCGAGATGCTCCGCCAGCGGTCAGCCTGCTGGCTACAACTTAAGAAGTTTGACAAAGCGATTGCGGGTGCGAAGGAAACGGTGCGGTTGGAGCCGAATTCAGAGCTGGCCTTGCAGACGCTTCATGTAGCTCAAGAGGCGAAAGCGGGGCGCACCGTCGTCCGGCCGCCAATCATGGGCGCGACGACCGAAACGATAACGATTAATGATGCAGTGTTGGGGAATAGCGAAGCCGGGCCGTTGACGCCTTTGTACGACCTTACATTGCAGGGGCCGGCCGGTTTCCAGCTCGCTCTTGAAGGCGCTCAAATGGAGGAGTTCGAAGACAACGCGGCGCCTTTTCCGCAGCGAGTGCCGATGTTCGACCAAGGCATGGCGCGTTTCAAGCTTGCGGCCGACAAAGAATTGGCGAAAGATCTCTTTGGGCGGATCGAGTCGGCACATTTATCGCCCGAGGAGGCTGCGCGTTGCAACAAGAAGGCCCCGTCACTGCAACTCACGAAGGACAACCTCCATATCGCCAGATCCGGCACAGACGTGATCAAAGTGCTCGTGCTGGCGCATGCCGGAAACGAGCCCGCGAGCGAGCCTGAATTCGAAGTTCTGACGAGCACGGCAACGCGGCGTCTGCCCGAATTGCTCAGCGAGGCAGCGCGCCGCGGCACCGTCATCGCGGCGCTTGACCTGAGCGAGCACCTGCCACCTCTGACGCCATTTTTGCCTTCGCAGCTTTTGCCTTTGACGCCCAATGACCGGTTCGTCCGTTTTACGCTCCGTGGTCCCCAAGGACTGACGCTGGCGCATGAGTTGCCAGTCCCAGGAAAGTTCGACGAGCAGCCGCAGCCGGTAGCGGCCCATTTTGCGTTCTTGCCCGGCATCGAGATGCGGTTTCAGCTAAAGGGACCGCCGATACCCGCGGGTACACCTCTCTACGGCTGGCTGTCAGTGAGTGGTCCTTGGCCGACGGAGCTTGGCCCGCCGGGAAAAACCGAATTGCTGATCGACCCGACCGTCCGCCCGGAAGCGTTCAGGTGCGGTTCGGCGCATCGGTCGATGAAACCGAATGCAGGTTGCCGAAGCGCCGCCAACCAGCGACGCACGACTGGATGTCTCTTGTCGCGGTCGGTGCGGTTGGCTGCGGAGGACGATGCCACTGCCGCACGATCTCGTCCAGTCTCGGTGGGTAGCTGAACGGGACAGGTCCAATATCGAAACACTCAACGTGGCACGAGCACGACAGCCGCCGACTCGTGTGCGCAAAACGGGGCGCAGCTTGTTTGGAGAACGATCTGCGCCCTCTCTTCGCCCGCTGCCACCGGGTTTCGCCGCCGATCGGCAAATCCCTCGCGTTGGAGCGTTGTCATCGCGACTTGGCGAGCATCGCGCTCGGCCTGATCGAGCCGCCACGGCCGGCCGCATCGTCTGGGCTGACGAAACGACCGCCTCCTAGAAAAACCCCTTGTTGATCGAAACGGCCAGTTTGCGTCCGTCGATAATGGCTTTGAGCCGGTTGTGAACAAGAGCCCGCAGCCCGAGAAGCGGCAGCCTCGGACTTAGAAGATCGTCGCGCGGATGAACTACAATGCCTTCGGGCAATTCGAGTGGGACCGGCGGCGTCGCCAAAAGCTCGTCCCGATGCCCCTTCAAATTGCGATGTAAGCCCACGCCTGCCCGGCTTAAGAAGACCGGGCGGTTGTTCAGCGTCGTGCGGCCAATTTCCTTGAGAGCACTGTGCAGGATGCCAGCCCAATCGCGAAGCTGCTCCTCCTTGATCGAAAAGTTCAGCGAATGCCCGACGTCGAGAATGGCCGGAAAGGGCCGCGAAACGGCCGTGCCGACTCGGATGCTCACCCAAAGAATGATTTGATAGGGTCGGATCTCCACCCGCGACGGTCACCTGTGTCGCCGCTCTGTAAAAAGGGCATTGGCGAATGATGGAGCTCATTGATCCAGGTAGAGGTGGACCTCCCCGGCCTCGTAAAACGACGGGTCGGTTTGTGCGACTTCGAGAAGAGCTTTCATCTTCTCGAGCTGATCGGCTGAGATGACATAGTAGGTTTGCGGTCCATCCTGGATGGGCACCGCGCGGCCGGCTTCGAGCGCCTGCCGTTGTTCGTCGACTACCCCTTCACGGACCGCCAGGGCAGCAAAGTGCGCCCGGCGCTTGTCGTGCAAGCAAGATCGGAGACATGCCACCGGTTCTTCTGCGTCAAATCGACGCCTGCCTCCAAGGCCGCATTGGATCTGCCGTAGTCTGCCGCGTCTCCGCCATCACGAATTGGCGGCGTACGTTGATCGCTTTCACAACCTGCCGCGAAGGCGCCACATCGCGGTCGGGCAAGGGATACTCAGTGATGTACTGGGTGAGATGGCGCCTGCGCTGCGAATAAAGCTTGTTTTGAAAGGCCAGGTCGTGGTAGCGCGAGATCAAGGCACTGGGGTGCCGCGGTCCAAGAGGGAGCGGCCAAAGCGGGGGTGGCAACGGTTGCCGCCGGCCGATCGCGCAGGTATATGGTGACGAGCATCAAGCAGATTCCCAATCAGGCGCAAGACGAGAGAGCCGCCGCCTGATTTCTTCCTTATTGAAGCTCGTGCCAACGACTTGGCGGCCAGTAAATCCAGCGGACGACTCCCAGGATGTCCTCGGTTGGCACGCCGCCGAAGAAACGGGAATCAACTGAGCGAGCGCTGTTGTCGCCGAGCATGAAGCATTCACCGGCGGCCAGCACGAGTGGTTGGCTCGGTTCGCCGTAAAACGGTTCAAAGCCGATCTCGCTGTCCACGTAATAGACGTCGCGGTGGACCGTGATGCGACGCAGGTCGATTGAGCAGTCGCTTGCCGCAATCGCGATCCGGCAACGAAAGTCAGATGTCTCGATGCTTGCCGACGATTCGAAGTAATCCGGCTCGAACGTGGCAAGCGCCGCCACATAATTGTTATGCAGCACATAGGCTTGTCCATCGCGGACCGCGAAGCCGAGCGTGTCACCAGGCTTAAGGGACCGATCGAGCCGTCCCGCCGCACGCCCGCGATTGGGCCCGTCCCATTGCGCGACGCCTTTCGCTTCCATCGCCACGTGTCCGTCGCTTTGCAATTCCGCGATGATGCTCGCGCCACCAAATCGCCATTCGAAGCCAAGCTTGCCCGATCCGCTCAGATCGGCGATTTCGCAACTCACCAACACGTCGCCGACGTGGTGCTCATCCAGGTAGCCATTCGTCGGAGTGTGGTCGTTATAGGCGACAAAATCGGTGATTCCGCCGGTGAAGTCGAGCCTGTCGGGGCCGTCGCCGGCGGCGTTCCGCGACCAGCGTCCTCCCTGCTCGCGCCAGCCGCTGGTTTTCTCGCGCGGGCGCCAGCGCGGAGTGTCGTCGCGCAGTTCCTTCGCTACGAGGGCGGTGTCGTTCAACGGCAGCCAAAGATCGGCAGCCACTTGGGGCCCCTTTCGAAGCAGCTTGCCGTTAATAAAGACTTCGCCGCCGGTGATCCCGACCGCTTCGCCGGGCAGGCCGACCACTCGCTTGACATAATTCTCGTCCCGATCCCGCGGATTCACGAAAACCGCCAGCGACCAACGCTCGGTGGGCGTCGTTTTATCGCACAGGATGCGATCGCCGCGAATTGTCTCCGCCTTTACGTCGACGACATGCCGCTCTCGGCAATTCGGACAATTGGTGATGATCTCTTCCCGACGCGGCTCAGCTGCGTTGTTGTGGCGCGCAACCCATGCACTTAGTGAAACGTTGAACCCGCAGCCGCAATTCGCGCAAGCGCGCTTGGCATGGGCGCCGATGATGGTAGGCGCCATGGCGCCCGTCGGCACAATGAAGCCCTCGGCGAAGAGCACCCTGGTGGCCGTGGTCAACGCCGTGTTCACGAGCACCAACGGCACGCTAGCCGAAAGAAACACCGCCGCGGCTCGTCTACCGTTGGTACGAAGGATGATCCTGACCCAGTTCCACTGGATGAGAAGACCGGCGAAGCACAGCATCAGCACGACTATGGCTGTGACGTCGGTGCCTTTACTGGTCCACAGCAAGAGCCAAGCAAGCACCGGCACCACCACCGAGGTGGCCAAAAGCGCCGCGCAAAGTCCAGCGGCCCGCCGTAGGCTCGTCTGGGGCGTCTTCCACCACTGCGCGGCGATATAGAATAGTAGCGTGCCTACCACAAACGACTCTACTAGAGCCGCCACCAGAAGCACAATCAGGCTGGCAAGTGACATGATGTCAAATTCGGTGGAAACGTGAACTCGCCGGTTCCTTACGGCTTTGCCGGAATGCCTAGCGGCATTCTACAACGTGCGCCGCAGGTGCCGCCAGAATCTCACGAATTCCGCCGCTGCGTTCCGCTCAATATCCCAAGCCCGGCCCATTGAGCACGGCCGTGCCCAGCGTGCCGTCGCGCAGGTTGAACATGCTGGGATAACGCTCTCGCCAGCCTTGGTTGCCGTTCGGGCAGTATTGCCGGGCGTTGCCTTCAATCGCGACCACCGTCGGAATGCGGGCTGAAATCGAGGCCGAGTGCAAGAACGACGCGCCCGGACAGGTAAGATCCTGGACGCAGAGAAACATGCCGTATTTTTGGGCCGCGGCGCCCATCAACAGGGCCTCGGTCTGCCCCTTGCACGCCTTGAGGGCCACGCCCGAATAGCCCATCTCGCGCGACAGCAGCAAGCTCTCGAAGTCGATCAGCGACTCGTCGATGACCACCGGCTTGACCTTGGCAGCCGCATGCATGCGGTGATGGGGATGGGCCTTCAGGTCGCGGTGCGTCGGCTGCTCGATATAGTGGACGCGGGCCAGCGCCGCGGGATTTCGCTCTTCGATTTGCCGCAGGAAATCGAGCACATAGCTCACGTCGGCACAGCGTTCGTTGAAGTCGAGCGAATAATGCCACTGGCGACACCCGCGGGCCGTCTGGGCCGCGACCGCCTCGCGTTCGACCCCCAAGACGCGCTCCACGTCCCAGTTCAGATCGTCGCCGTTGAGCTTGATCTTGAGGTGCGTCAGCCCATCGGCGGCGATCCACTGGCCGAGCGTTTCGGGCAGGCCGTCGCCGATCGGCTGTTGCACGTCGGCTTCCGTCAGCGGATCGAGCGCGCCGACCAGGTGATAGAGCGGCATCCGCGGCTTGGGCTCGCGAAGCGTGTAGCGGTCGAGATACTCACCGCGGAAATCCTCGTTCAGCCAGGCCGACAAGTCGCGGCTGACGAATTCAGGGCCGAGAGCGTTGTACGAATTCAACCCCAGGGCCTTGCCGAAGCCGTCGTGAATCGCGGCCTCGATGGGGCTGGCCGCCACAAGCTGGGCCAGCCGCGGCATCGGCTCCTCGATGCCCAACGAGCGCACCACGTCTTGCGTGGTGGCTTCGTGCGTGCCCGCCAGATCGGTCGTGATGTCGAGCGGGTGCCCCTGGCCGCGGTACTGGTCGGCCTCGGCCGCCAGCCGACAGCCCAGCTCGATCATGGCGGCCAACGTCTTTTCGGCGGGCACCTCGCGCGTCGGCCAGGCCCAGGTATTGCTCATCGGCATCGAGCCGAAACCGCGGGCACGCCGGCCGTCGCGCGTTTCGACGTCGGCATGCACGTGCAAGAGAACGGCATCGGTGACCACGCGGCCGCCGAACTTGATCGGGGCGCGATAGCCGATGCGCTCTTGCTCGACCGTCACGCTTTTCAACGAGATGTCGGTGGGCTTCGACACTAGACCAGTCCTTTGCGGACCGCCCAGACGGCGGCTTGGGTGCGGTCCGTCACGCCGATCTTGCGAAGCACGTGTTGCACGTGCTCCTTGACCGTTTCATAGCTGATTCCCAGCACGACGGCGATTTCCTTGTTCGTCTGGCCCAGCGCAAGCTGTTTCAGCACCTCGCTCTCGCGTTGGGTCAACGGCACTTCCACGTCGGCCGCCAGTCGCGGCGTGGCCAGCGCGCCGGTCACGCGCCGCAGTTCCTCGCGTGTCCAGGCATCGCCCCCTTCGGCGACGCGGTGAATGGCGGCCAACAACTCCTCACGCTTCAGGCCTTTCATCAAATAGCCGCTGGCGCCCAGGGCGACCGCGCGGGCCACGTAGGTGGGGTTGTCGTAGGTCGAGAGGACCATGACGGGAATCTTAGGACGGTTGAGCTTGATCCGCGCCAGTGCGTTCAGCCCGTCGCTCTCGCCCATGCGAATGTCGAGCAGCACGAGATCGGGCTTGTGCTTGTCGGTGAGCTTGACGGCTTCTTCGCCGGTGACCGCCTCGGCGATGATTTCAATATCGGTCCCCTGGAAAAGGATCCGCAATCCAGACCGCACGACCTCGTGATCGTCGGCAATTAACAGTCGAATGGACATCGATTACTCCGCTGGTCCGTTCAATTCAAGATTCAATTCAGCGATTATGAGAATAACCTCGGCTCCCGGGCAAGGGTTATAACCGAGGTGGGTTGGCGACGCGTCCTGCTGAGCAGGCATGCCAACCTTAGCAGCACACTATGTTAGGGCACGAACGGCCGGTGATGCAACAGAGCGGCGCGAGTTTTTTCCCTAAACGGTTCAGCTTTGTTGGCAGGCGCGCATGGCCCAAACGAACCATACCTCACGCGGCCGAGAATGAGACATTGGCGGTGGCTGGGGCAGAGCCTGGCCGCGTGCAGGCTGGCACTTCGTTCATCTCGGCGGCCAGGCGATGCCCAGGTTGGACGCACCGGGGCATCGCTTGGCCGCCAGGCTGTCGACGCGCGCCACCCGCTATCTGGCCAAGCTCTGCCCCAGCCACCGCTTTTCCGCGGCAAAACGTCTCATTCTCGGCCGCGTGAAGTATAAATGCCGCTCGCGGCAACGACCCGCCCGTCATGGCGGTCGGTTCTTCCAAGCGGACCGGCTAGCAAACCGCCGGCCTTTGGCGGTATCGTTAGTATATTGTCGACTTCCGGCTCATCAATGCTTTTTTCGCCCACGAGGTGAGTTCGATGCGTTCACTTTCGAGTGGCCCGCCGTTGGGCCTTTGTTGGATTGCCGCCGCGTTGGCAACCGTCGCCACCTTCGGCCCACGCGGTTTGGCTGACGATGCCGACAACTCCCTGCCGGTCTCGGTGGAAAAGCTCTTCGAAACCGTGCGGCCGTCGGTGGTGGTGATCAAGTTCGCCGGACGCGACGGCACACGCGACGGGCTGGGAACCGGATTCATCGTGGGCCGCGACGGGCTCATCGCCACCAACCTGCACGTGATCGGCGAGGCCAGGCCGATTTCGGTCGAGACCGCCGACGGCCAGCGTCACGAAGTCACGGCCATCGAAGCCTCCGACCGCGCCGCCGACCTGGCCTTGGTCCGCATCGACGCTCGCGACCTGCCCGCTCTGGAACTGGGCGATTCCGATACCCTCAAGCAAGGCCAGCCGGTCGTGGCCGTCGGCAACCCGCACGGGCTGAACCACAGCGTCGTGACCGGGGTCGTTTCCGGGCAACGCGAGATCGACGGCCGGCAGATGATTCAGCTCGCCATACCGATCGAGCCGGGCAACAGCGGCGGCCCGCTCATCGACCTCGAAGGGCGAGTCTACGGCCTGCTGACCATGAAATCGCAGGTCACGGCCAACCTCGGTTTCGCCGTGCCCGTCAATCGCCTGAAGCCGCTGATCGAGAAGCCCAATCCGGTTCCGATGGACCGCTGGCTGGCCATTCGCGCACCCGACCCCAAGCAATGGGCGCCGCTGTTCGGCGGCCACTGGCGTCAGAAGGCCGGAAAGCTGCTGGTCGACGGCGCCGGTCAAGGCTTCGGCGGCCGCACGCTCTGCCTGGCGCAACAAGCGGTGCCGGAGTCGCCTTACGAGTTGGCCGTGTGGGTGCGGCTCGACGACGAAGCCGGCGCGGCGGGTCTGGTTTTCGCCAGCGACGGCGGCCACCGCCACTTCGGGTTCTATCCCAGCGCCGGCAAACTGCGGCTGACGCAGTTCGACGGCCCCGACGTCACCACCTGGCACGTGCTCGATGAACGTGCCAGCCCCGACTATTTGCCCGGCGATTGGAACCGGCTCAAAGTGCGCGTCGATCGCGAGAAGGTGCTGTGCTACGTCAACGGGCGGCTGCTGATCGAATCGACGCAGGCCCAGCCGAACCCCGGGCGTGCCGGCCTGGCCAAGTTCCGCGATACGCGGGCCGAATTCAAAGGCTTCGAATTGGCCAAAGAAATCGTGTCGCCGCAAATCGACGCGGCGCTGGCCGCGAAGGTTGAGAGCTTATTGGGCAGCTTGCCGGCCAAGGGCGAAATCGATGCCGACGCCATCGAGCGACTGGCGCCCGAGGGCGAGCTGGCCGTCGTCGCGCTGCGCGAACGGGCCAAGCTGCTCGACCAACAAGCGGCCAGGCTGCGCCAACTCGCGGCGGCCGTGGCCGAGCAACGCGTGCTGGCCGAACTCCGCAAGGAACTGGACCAGGACGAGGGCCAGGTCGATCTGTTGCACGCCGCTCTGCTGATCGCCAAGCTCGACAACGACGATGTCGACGTGGCGGCTTACCGCCAGCAGTTCGAGCGGCTCGCCGACGAGCTGAAATCGCGCTTGCCCGCCGACTCCGATGACGACGCACGGCTCAAGACGCTCGACGAGTTTCTCTTTACGCACCACGGTTTTCACGGCAGCCGAGGCGACTACTACAATCGCCGCAACAGTTACATCCATGAAGTGCTGGACGACCGAGAGGGGCTGCCGATCACGCTTTCGCTGCTGTATACGGAGCTGGCCCGGCGGCTGGGCCTGGATGTGGCAGGGGTGGGGCTGCCGGGCCATTTTGTGGTCGCCTGGCAACCGGCGGAAGGGGAACGACAATTGATCGATGTGTTCGACCGCGGCCAACGTCTGACTCGCGAGCAGGCGCAATCGCGGGTGTTGGCCACGACCGGCCAGCCGCTCGACGACGAGCAGCTCAAGCCGGTCGAAAAGCGGGCCTGGCTGGTGCGGATCCTGCGGAACTTGCAGTCGCTCGCCGGCCGGGGCCGCGACCTGCCCGCGCTGTTGCGATACCTGGATGCCATTTTGACCATCTTGCCCGACTCGGCCGACGACCGCATGTATCGCGCCTTTTACCGCTATCAGAACGGCCAGGGGCGGCTGGCGCTGGACGACGTCGATTGGCTGCTTTCCCACGAGCCGCCGGGTATCGAGCTGGAGCGCGTGGCCGAGCTGCGCGACGCGATTCTCCGCCGCGCGGAGTAAGGTTGCCCCCGTTTCTCGCGGCCAAGTCTCTGTAGGGAACGGACTCCGTGCCGTTGCGAGCGCGCGGAGCGATCATCGAAATTCGGCGGAACGGCACGGAGTCCGTTCCCTACCGAGACTTCGCAGACTCGCACGCGAAAGCGTTCCTGCACCGAGGAGTAAGGTTGACCCACGGCGTTCATCCCGCTACAGTCCGCCGTCACAATTCGGCAGAAAGCGGTAAGGGCCATGAGATGAGTTTGTCTGGACCACAGTCGAAAGCCTGTTGGGTCTCGTGGCTGGCTTGCGCGCTGATGCCGACGTTGGCAACGGCGGCCGACTACCCTCCGCCTGGTCTGATGCGGCCGAACTCGTCTCCCGCCACCCAGTTCGCCGACAGCCCCGATCTTTCCAACGAGCCGGCGGTCGCGGAAGCGGCGCCGTCGTTTGAAGGCCAGATCGCGCCGCAGCAGCAGTGGCTCGACGCGCCCGCCGATCCTTGCCAGCCTGCGTGCCCTTGCGCGCCTGCCCCGCTTGTGGAAGGCCCGCCTCCCGACGCCAGCCCCCTACGGCGATTCATCTGGAATCACGCACCGGAAGGAGTCGTGCCTTAC
Source organism: Pirellulales bacterium (assembly GCA_035533075.1). Classification (NCBI taxonomy): domain Bacteria; kingdom Pseudomonadati; phylum Planctomycetota; class Planctomycetia; order Pirellulales; species Pirellulales bacterium. The sequence continues at coordinate 34,551 of DATLUO010000091.1, forward strand.
TGGGGACCGCGCACGCCCGATTATCGCAAGGACTTTGGCTTCGGTCGCCCCTTGCCGCCCGGAAACGGTTGGCGGTCGCAGCCTTTCTCCATCAGCGGTTTTGCGGGTGCCACGAACGGCGGGCCGCTGATCCGCAACCACGTCGATGAGTTGCCCAGCGCCTACGCGGGGGCCAATTTCGGCTGGGACTATGACCATTTCTGGGGCATTGAAAAACGGCTCGGCTTTGGCGCCCTGAACCTGACCAACGGACTGCACCAGCGACTGCCGCAAACCGGCCTGAGCGTGACCGGCGAGTACCGCGTGATGTTCTATCCCTTGGGCGACACGCGCTGGCGGCCTTTTCTCACCACCGGCATCGGCTGGAGCGACTTCTATTTCTACGACGACTTTCATCACCGGCACATCAACACGCTGTTGAGCTTTCCCTTCGGCGTGGGCCTGAAATACCACTGGAGCGACCACTGGGCCTTGCGGATCGACCTGATGGATGAACTGACGCTGAGCAGCGCCCAGACTTCGACGTTCAATTATGTGGCTCTCACGGCCGGACTCGAATTCCGCTACGGCAAGCGGCTGTTGAACATGCCTTGGCACCGCAAGTAGGGACCCTGGCCCCACCCTACGTTGCTCTTTTCCAGACCAACACCGCCAGCGGCGGCATGGTGACGTTCAGCGAATGCGAGCGGCCGTGGACCGCGATCGGAACCGCATCGGCGCCGCCGGCGTTGCCCATGCCGCTGCCGCCGTAATACTCGGCGTCGCTGTTGAGCACTTCGCGCCAGTGGCCACTGGTCGGCACGCCTAGCCGATAGTTGTGCCGCGGCACCGGCGTAAAGTTGCACGCCACCACGATGCCTGTCTGGTCGGTCTTGCCCCGACGCAGATAGTTGAGGATGCTGTTCTCCGTATCGCAGCAATCGATCCACTCAAAACCGCCGGCCTGTACGTCTTTCTCGTACAGCGCCGGCTCTTGCCGGTAAACGCGATTCAGGTCGGCCAGCCAGTTGACCACGCCCTGGTTGCGCCGGTCGTCGAGCAGACCCCAATCGAGCTGCCCCTCGTGGTTCCATTCACGCCGCTCGGCGAACTCGCTGCCCATGAACAGCAGCTTCTTGCCGGGCAAGGTGAACATGTAGCCGTACAACAGCCGCAGATTGGCGAACTTCTGCCATTCGTCGCCCGCCATCTTGTTCCAGATCGACCCCTTGCCGTAAACGACCTCGTCGTGCGAGAGCGACAGCACGAAGTTCTCTGAATACTGATACATCGCCCGGAACGTCAACGCTTTGTGCTCGAACTTGCGATAAACCGGATCTTTGGCCATGTAGTGCAGTGTGTCGTGCATCCAGCCCATGTCCCACTTCATGCCAAAGCCCAGTCCGCCCACGTACAGCGGCCGCGAGACCATCGGCCAGGCGGTCGATTCCTCGGCGATCGTCTGCACGTCGGGACAGGCCCCGTACACCTGCTGGTTCATCTGCCGCAGAAAGCTGATGGCCGCCAGGTTCTCGTTGCCGCCGTGCTCGTTGGGAATCCATTCGCCGGCCTTTCGCGAGTAGTCGAGATAGAGCATCGAAGCGATGGCGTCGACCCGCAGGGCATCGACGTGATACTTGTCGAGCCAAAAGACGGCGCTCGAAGTCAGAAAGCTCCGCACCTCGTTGCGGCCGTAGTTGAAGATGAAGCTCTTCCAGTCGGGATGGAAACCGAGCCGCGGGTCGGCGTGCTCAAAGAGGTGCGTGCCGTCGAAGTACGACAAAGCGTGCCCATCGGTGGGAAAGTGAGAGGGAACCCAGTCGAGAATCACGCCGATGCCGTGCCGGTGCAGCTCGTCGATCAGGTACATGAAGTCCTGCGGCGAACCATAGCGGGCCGTGGGCGCGAAGTACGACGTACACTGATAGCCCCATGACCCATAGAACGGATGCTCCATCACCGGCAAGAACTCCACGTGCGTGAAGCCGCAGCGTTCGACGTGCTCGATCAACTGCGTGGCCAGCTCGCGATAGCCCAGCCACGTGCCGTCGGGCTTGCGCCGCCACGAACCGAGATGCACTTCGTAGATCGAGATCGGGGCGTCCAGCGCATTGCGGCGATAGCGAGAAGTCATCCAATCGTGATCGCGCCAGTCGTAATCGAGCGGTTGCACGATCGAGGCGGTCTTCGGCGGCACCTCGCCATAGAAGGCAAACGGATCGGCTTTGTCGACGACGTAGTCCGCATAGTTCGATTCGACGCGATACTTATAAACCGTGCCGGGCCCGATCTGGGGCACGAAGCCCTCCCAGATGCCCGAACTGCCGCGCGACCGCAACGCGTAGCTTCCGCGGCCATAGGCTTCAACCGTGATGCGGCGGGCATTCGGCGCCCAGACGGCGAACGCCGTGCCGGCCGTGCCGTCGAGCGTGGTGGGATGCGCGCCCAGCTTTTCGTATAGCCGGGCGTGCGTTCCCTCGTTGAACAGGTAGAGGTCGTCTTCGCTCAGCAAGCTGAAAGGGCTGACTTTTGGTTTATCTGCTTGAATTACGGCCATGATTCGATTTTGGATTTTGGATTGTTTGGTAGGTTCTGTGTAGGGTGGGACCAGCGAGCTTGCGAGCGCCGGCCCACCCTACGCCGCACACTGGCTCGCCTCCAACAACTCAGTAATTCCCAGCAGCGGCACCTCGACCCAATCGGGACGGTTGTTCAATTCGTAGTTCAACTCATAGACCGATTTTTCCAGCAGCAGCGCGTTCAAGAGCAGCTTCAACTCATCGAGGGATGAGGGCAAAAACGACGCCTGACCGGCGATTTCCAGATACTTGCTCAAAAATCGCGCGCTGGCCCACAGATACCAATGTCGGGCCGCCGACCGCAACGACTCACGTGTTTCAGGAAATTGCTCGATGTGCTGAAAATACGCCGTGTAGGCGGCGTAGTGGAACGAACGGATCATGCCGGCCACGTCGCGCACCGGCGAACGCTTCATCCGCCGCTCGTTGAGCGACCGGGCAGGCTCGCCCTCGAAGTCGATGATCATGAAGTCGTTGCCCGTGTACAGCACCTGCCCCAAGTGGTAATCGCCGTGCGTGCGGGTCCGCAGGGCGCGAATGCGCCGGCTGAGGATGGCGTGCAGGCAGCGGTCGAGATCGCGATCGTGTTCCAGCACCGCCCTGGCGTCGGCCTGCACCGCCTCGCCCAGCACGCTCAGCCGCCGCCGCAACAGCGCCAGCGTTTGCGCCGTCAGGTTTCGCATCGACTGATAGAGCGAACGCTGATAGTGCTGCGTGAAGGGCTCGGCCGCAAACTCCGGCAAGGTCGTTTCGCCGGCCAGCGCCTTGTGCAGCTCGGCCGTGCGCTGGCCGAGCAATTCGGCCGAGTGGCGGAAGACGCCCAGTCGCTCGGTCGCCGTGCGCGAGATTTCGCGCTGTGCCAGATCGACCAACGATTGACCGGCTTGCAGGTCGTCGCTGTCGGTAATCTCCATCGGTTCGACGGCCGCCTGTTCGAAGTACCGCGCCAAAACTTCCAGCGCATGTTGCCACGCCGTTCCCTGGTTCGGCACAAAGCCGCTGAGCATGCCCACCACCAGCGGTTCTTCGCGGCCGGCGCGATACTCCATCCAGCCGGCCACCGGCGGTATGTGGTCGAATTTGGCCTCCTCCGTGAGAAACCGTCCGACTTCCAAGTCGGGGTTGACGCCGCGTTGCGCATGGCGAAACAGCTTGAACACGAACTGGTCGCCGTAGGCCAGCGAGCTGTTGCTCTGTTCGCCTTTGAGCACCGTGGCCGCCGGCAGCGTGCTTGTGGTGTCGGCGTCCCGCCGGCTGGTTGTGCTATCGGCGTCCCGCCGGCTGGTTGTAATGTCGCCGTCCCGCCCACCCACATCCTCGCCGTTGTGCCGGCTGATGCCGATGCTCCGCCGCAGAAGCTTGCTGCCGTGGCCGGCCAATTCACCCGCGCGGCCCTTGAACCGCCGCCGCCGCCGCATCGCTTCCAGCAGCCCGCTGGTGAATTCGTTCCGCCAGAGCGCGTCGTAGAGCAGCCCCGGCTCGGCCTCACCGGCGATCTGCAGCCGGCAGATCGGCGCCTGGGGAACTTTGCTCTGCAGCTCGGCGGCCGCCTGCGAAGGGGCAAAGGCCATCGGCCAAACGTAGGTTTCCGTTTCACCGATCACGTAATCCACCCGCAGGATGGCGATTACGGTCGGTCCGGCCTCGTCCTCATGTTCCATGACGATCGTGTCGACAATCTGCAGCGACTGGATAATCCGCGCCTTGGCACCGAACCAGCGCCGCAAGCGGATGGCGTCGCGCAAGATCGCTTCCAAGCGTGTCTTGGTCCGGCCTTTCTCGAAGGCGTTCGTCCATGCTCCTTCGACTCGCAGGCTGGGCATCTCGGCCGCCGGCACGACCACCGCGCCGTTGCCGCCGACCGGCTTGGGCTCGATGGCGAACCAGTAAAAGGCGTGCGGCGAAAGCGTCAGGAAATACGGCTCCTTGGTGATGTGCGGAAAGGCCGTGCGGCCGAACATCTCCGTCGGCATCTGCCCCTCGAAACGCCCCAGGTCGATGGCCGCGCACTGCGCGTAACGCGACAGGTTGGCCACCACCAACACCTGCTCGCGGTCGTCGGCCCGCACGAAGGCCAGCACCTTGGGATTGTCGGGAAAGAGAAACTCCAGCGACCCGCGGCCGAACACCGGGTGCCGCTGCCGCAGGCCGATCAACCGCTTCGTCCACCACCACAGCGACTCCGAGTTGAGCCGCTGCGTCTCCACGTTGACGCTCTGAAAGTGGTATTCCGCGTCGATGATCGGCGGCAGGTAAAGCTGCTGCGCGTTGGCCCGCGAAAAGCCGGAGTTGCGGTCGGGGCTCCACTGCATCGGCGTGCGCACGCCGTTGCGGTCGCCCAGATAGATATTGTCGCCCATGCCGATCTCGTCGCCGTAATAGATCACCGGCGTGCCGGGCAACGAAAACAACAGCCCGTTCATCAACTCGATCTTGCGGCGGTTGTTCCCCAGCAGCGGCGCCAGCCGACGGCGGATGCCGAGGTTGATGCGCGCCTGCCGGTCGTGGGCGTAGACGCGATACATATAGTCGCGCTCTTCGTCGGTGACCATCTCCAGCGTCAGCTCGTCGTGGTTTCGCAGAAAGAGAGCCCACTGGCAGTTGGCCGGGATCGACGGCGTCTGCTGCATGATGTCGACGATCGGAAAGCGGTCTTCCATCTGCGTGGCCATGAACAGCCGCGGCATGAGCGGAAAATGAAACGCCGTGTGGCACTCGTCGCCGGCGCCGAAATAGGAAATGGCGTCTTCCGGCCACTGATTGGCTTCGGCCAGCAACATGCGGTCGGCGAATTTGTCTTGAATGTGCTTGCGCAGCTCGCGCAGCAGGGCGTGCGTTTCGGGCAGGTTCTCGCAGTTCGTCCCCTCGCGCTCGAACAGATAGGGAATGGCGTCGAGCCGCAGGCCGTCGACGCCCATCTCCAGCCAGCGGTCCATGACTTGAAACACGGCCCGGCGGACGCGTGGACTGTCGTAGTTCAGGTCGGGCTGATGGCTGTAGAAGCGGTGCCAGTAATAGGCCTGGGCTTCGTGGTCCCACGACCAGTTGGAGTGCTCGAAATCCTGGAAGATGATTCGCGCGTCCTGGTATTTGGCGGGCGTGTCGCTCCAGACGTAAAACTCTCGCCAGGAACTGCCCGGCCGCGCCCGCCGCGAACGCTGGAACCAATAGTGCGCGTCCGACGTGTGGTTCATGACCAACTCGGTGATCACCCGCAGGCCGCGATCGTGCGCTTCGCGCATGAACGTCTTGAAGTCGCGCAGGGTGCCGTAGATGGGATTGATGTCGGTGTAATCGGCGATGTCGTAGCCGTCGTCGCGCAACGGGGAAGGATAAAACGGCAGCAGCCAGAGGGCGGTCACGCCGAGATCCTGGAGGTAATCAAGTTTGTCGGTCAGGCCGACAAAATCGCCGATGCCGTCGCCGTTGCCGTCGCAAAACGCGCGCACGTGCAGCTCGTAGATGATAGCGTCCTTGAACCAGAGCGGATCGGCCGGCAGCGCCGCCACGTGACCGTTTTTACCGTTGTGCATTTATGAGGGTTCAGGGTTCAGGGTTCAGGGTTCAGGGTTCAGGGTTCAGGGTTCAGGGTTCAGGGTTCAGGGTTCCGCGCGCTGTGCGTGAGAGGCACCATCACGCGGAGCGCGATGCGCAGCACGTCCAGGGTGTCTCCGGACTTTTCTGAACCCCGAACCCTGAACCCTCTTCCTCTGGGCTTTCCTGAACCCTGAACCCCGAACCCTGAACCCTCTTCTACAGAAAGTATTCAAACTCATGCTCCGTCCTCACCCAACGCCTTACCCTAAATATGTGTGCGGGCACGACTTGCGGATCGAGCTCCACGTAGTTTCGCTGGCCGTGCCATAGGTAACGACCATCACCGAGCAAGTCGTGTACCTGATACGGCCGATTCGCTTCGATGCCCAGTCTCGCGACGGGCACGCTGATCCAACCCGAATGCCGGTGATAGGGATCGAGATTCACCACCACCACGACCAGGTTCGAGCCCGACTGCTTGCTGTAACAGAGGAGCTGCTCGTTGGTCGACTCGTGAAACTCCAAGTTGGCGTCGCCCTCCAGCGCGGGGTTCTCGCGGCGGATGGCATTTACGCGGCCGATGAACTCCGCCAGGCTGTCGCCGCGCGTGATGTCCCAGGGAACAATCTGATATTTTTCGGAGTTCAGGTACTCTTCGCTGCCCGGCTCGCGGGGCCGGCCCTCGCACAACTCGAAGGCCGGGCCGTAAATGCCGTAGTTGGCGCCCAACGTCGCCGCCAGCACCAGCCGTGCCATGAACGCCGGCCGCCCGCCGGTCTGCAGATACTCCGGCAGAATATCCGGGGTGTTCGGCCAGAGGTTCGGGCGAAAGAATTCTCGCACCTTCGTCTGCGTCAGCTCGGTGAAGTATTTCGTCAGCTCATAGCTGGTGTTGCGCCAGGTGAAATAGGTGTATGACTGCGTAAAGCCCACCTTCGCCAGTTCATACATCACCTGCGGCCGCGTGAACGCCTCCGACAGAAAGATCACGTCGGGATGCTCGCGTTTCACCTCGTCGATCACCCACTGCCAGAAGGCGAACGGCTTGGTGTGCGGATTGTCGACGCGAAAAATGTGGACGCCGTGCCCGACCCAGAACGTAAAGATGCTCTTCAACTCGTCCCACAACTCGCGCCAGTGTTCGGTCTCGAAGTCGATCGGATAGATGTCTTGATATTTTTTGGGAGGGTTCTCGGCATACTGAATCGTGCCGTCCGGCCGCAGCCGGAACCACTCGGGGTGCTCTTTCACGTAGGGATGGTCGGGCGAGCATTGCAGGGCCACGTCGAGCGCCACCTCGATGCCCAGCGCCCGGGCCTGCTCGACCAACGTGTGAAAATCGTCGAACGTGCCCAGTTCGGGGTGAATCGCCTTGTGTCCGCCTTCTTTGCCGCCGATGGCCCAGGGGCTGCCGGTGTCGCCCGGCCCGGCCCGCTCAACGTTGTTCTTTCCTTTGCGAAACGAGGTGCCGATGGGATGGATGGGCGGCAAATAGAGCACGTCGAAGCCCATCGAGGCCACATAAGGCAGCCGCCGCGCGCAATCGGCCAGCGTGCCGTGGCGGCCCGGCCCGTCCGCGCAAGACCGCGGAAACATCTCATACCAGGCGCTAAAGCGGGCCTTGGGCCGATCGACCACCACGGCCAACTCGCGGTCGTAAGTCGTTTGCCGCGACCGGTCGGGATATTTCCGCATCAGCTCGACGAGTGCCGGATCGAAGGCCGCCAAGGTGCGCGCGGTTGAGCCGCGCTCGGCCGAAAGCGCGGCGGCGGCTTCTTCGAGCCGGGCGGCATCCGCGCCGGCGGCACGGTCCGCGCCCTCGCACACTAATTGGGCACCGATCAACAGCTCGACGGACACATCCTGGTCAGCCTCGATGCGCTTGCGCATGTCGCGGCACCAAGTGTCATAGCGGTCTACCCAGGCTTCCAGCGTGTAGTAGTAACGGCCGATTTGGGTGACGTTGAACGCCCCCAGCCAGCGGTCTTGGCCCAGGGCCTCCATGACGACTTCGTGCCAGTCGTCTTCCGCTTCGTGACGGTAGCGGAGCACGGCGCGCACGAGCTCATGGCCGTCGGCAAAGGCGGCTGCTTCGACCACCACCTGCTCGCCGGTCGTCCGTTTGATCGCATAGCGACCGCCGTCGATTTCCGGCTCGACTTGGGCGATCACCACTCTTCTGCGTCCATCATCGACGTGCATCACTGGATTCCTGTTCCGATGCGTAAGAAACCAAGGTAGGGCAAATCGCATGCCGGGAATGGGTCCGAACGACTAAAGACCGCGGACGCGCACGGGTCCGATGCCACATTATGTCAAACCCATCGGAGGCAATGGCCAACCGGCGGGCCCCTCGCTACATTACGAGTGCTAGCACCACTTCCCTCCATCGGGAACGCCCCTTTCATAACCACCAACCCACGGCGGTCAACCGCCGGCAATGGACTGCCATGACGCAACGCTCCTTTGTTCACCTGCACTGCCATAGCCATTTCAGCCTGCTCGACGGCGCCAGCCGCATCACCGATCTGGTCAAGCAGGCCAAGACGCTGGGCATGAATGCCCTGGCACTCACCGACCACGGCAACCTCTACGGCGCGCTGGAGTTCTATCAGAAAGCCAAGGCCGCCGGCATCAACCCCGTCATCGGCTACGAAGCCTACATCGCGCCCGGCAGCCGCTTCAACAAGGACGTCAGCAAAGACGATGAAGCCAGCTATCACCTCACGCTGCTGGCCCGGAACCAGACGGGCTTCAAAAACCTCATCAAGCTCGCCTCGGCCGCGTTTCTGCAAGGCTTTTATCGCAAGCCGCGGATCGACAAGGAGTTGCTGACGGCTCATCACGAAGGACTCGTTTGCCTCAGCGGCTGCGTGTCGGGCGAGTTCAGCCGGGCCCTGCTGCGGGGCCAAACGGCCGAACCCGATCTGAAGCAGGCCAGCGAGATCGCCGCCTGGTTTCACAAGCTGTTCGGCGACCGCTACTTCATCGAAATCCAGAACAACGGCATCGAAATCCAGCGGATGGCGATGGAAGGCGCGGTCGAAGTCGCCCGCCGCATGGGGCTGCCGTTGGTCGCCACCAGCGATGCCCACTACGTCAACCGTGCCGACGCCGAAGCCCAGGACGTGCTGTTGTGCATCAACACCGGTAAGTTCCGCACCGACACCAATCGCATGCGGATGGAGGGCGACCAGTTCTATCTGCGCGGGCCCGACGAAATGTACGCCGCCTTCCCCGGCTTCGACGAGGCCGTGGCCCGCAGCCAGCAGATCGCCGATAGCGTCAACATCGAGTTGGAGTTGAACAAGCGACACTTTCCCACGTTCGACGTGCCGCAGGACAAGACGCCCACCGACTATCTGCGTGAGCTTTGCCTGGAAGGGTTGAAGCGGCGTTACGCCGACGTGCCCGAAATGTGGGCCGACTGCGTGGGGCGACCTTCCCAGGTCGTCGATGACGCTACGCCGGATACCGACTTAGCAACACCGCCGCACGTTGACGACCTAGGAAGGTCGCCCCACGTTGACGACCTAGGAAGGTCGCCCCACGTTGAGTTGGCCCCGCTCGTCATCGAGCGGCTGGAACGCGAGCTCGACGTGATCGACAAACTCGGCTTCCCGAATTACTTCCTCATCGTCTGGGATTTCGTGCGGTTCGCCGCATCGCGAAACATTCCGGCCACGGCCCGCGGTTCGGGCGTCGGGGCGCTCGTCTCCTATGCCTTGGGTCTGAGCCACGTCTGCCCGTTGAAGTATGATCTGCTGTTCGAGCGGTTCCTCGACATCAGCCGTCTTGAGGCGCCCGATATCGACATCGACTTTTGCAAAGACCGCCGCGGCGAGGTGATCCAGTACGTCAAGGAAAAATACGGCGAGGAGAACGTCGCCCAGATCGGAACCTTCGGTACGCTGGCGGCACGGGCGGCCATTCGCGACGTCGGCCGCGCCCTGGGCCTGCCGATTCCGCGCGTCGATGCGATCGTGGCGATGGTGCCCGAAACGCTCAACATCAAGCTGAGCGAGGCGCTCGACCAAAGCGAGGACCTGAAAAAGATTCATGCGGCCGACCCGGAGGTGCGTGAGCTGCTGGACCTGGCGATGAAGATCGAGGGGCTGGCCCGCAACGTCGGCACGCACGCCGCCGCAGTCGTCATCGCCGATCGCCCGCTCACCGAATACGTGCCGTTGCAGCGCGTGACGGGCAAGGAAGAAATCATCACCCAGTGGGCCATGGGCGACGTGGAACGCGCCGGCCTGCTGAAGATGGACTTTCTCGGCCTGCGGAACCTGACGATCCTGTCGAAAGCGGTCGACCTGATCGAGCAATCGACCGGCCGGCGGGTCGATCCTTACAGGTTTCCGCTGGACGACCAGGAGACGTTCGCCCTGCTCTGCCGCGGCGAGACGAAGGGCATCTTCCAGCTCGAAAGCGGCGGCATTCGCGACCTGTTGCAGCGGATGAAGCCCGACCATTTTCGCGACATCATCGCCACCAACGCCCTTTATCGGCCGGGTCCGCTGGAAGGCGGCATGGTCGATGACTACATCCAGGTGAAGCACGGCCGCAAGCCGGCGGAGTATAAGCATCCGGTGATGAAAGACATCCTGGAAGAGACCCACGGCGTAATGGTCTACCAGGAGCAGGTGATGCGAATTCTGAATCGCTTGGGCGGCATCGAGCTGCCCAAAGCCTACACCTGCATCAAGGCCATCAGCAAAAAGAAGCTGGAGACGATCGCCAAGTTCCGCGAGCAGTTCGTCGCGGGTTCGACGGCCCAGGGACTGACGAAGCACGAGGCGAGCGACTTGTTCGGCATGATCGAAAAGTTCGCCGGTTATGGCTTCAACAAGAGCCACTCCACGGCTTACGCCCTGATCGCCTACATGACGGCCTATCTCAAGGCCCATTACCCAGTGGAGTTCATGGCGGCGCTGTTGTCGGGCGACATTCAGGGCCGCAACTTCAAGAAGAAGGACTCGCTGGTCGAGCACCTCGAAGATTGCCGCCGCATGGAGATCGAGGTGGTGCCGCCGGACGTGAACCGCAGCCACGGCGACTTCACGGTCGTCGAGGGCAAGATCGTGTTTGGTCTGGCGGCGATCAAGGGCTGCGGCGGGCAAGCGGCCGACGTGATTACCGCCGAGCGCAAGTCGGGCGGGCCGTTCCGCGACCTGTTCGAGTTCTGCGAGCGCTGCGATCCGACCGGCGTCAACCGCGGGGCCATCGAATCGCTCATCAAGGCGGGCGCCTTCGACTCGTGCGGCGGCCGGCGGTCGCAATGGCTGGCCGTGCTCGACAAGGCCGTGCAAGCGGGCGCTTCGGCCCTGGCCGACCGCAAAAGCGGCCAGCGCGGCTTGTTCGATTCGGGTGACGACGGGCCGGCCACGGGCGGCAAAGCGATTTTGCCCGACCTGCCCGAATGGCCCGAACGCGAACGCCTGGCCAACGAAAAAGAAGTGCTGGGGTTCTATCTGTCGAGCCATCCGCTGGCGGAGTATCAGTCGACGTTCGACACCTATTGCACGCACAACACGGCCACCGCCGCCACGCTGCCGCACAAGACCGAGGTGCTCTTGGGCGGCATGCTCAGCGCCATCAAGTTCACGCACTCCAAGAACCCCAAGCCGGGTGCGCCGTCGAAATATGCGATGTTCGACCTGGAAGACATGGCCGGCATGATCCGCTCGATCGTCTGGCCCAGCGACTTCGTCAATATCGGCCATCACGTGCAGGCCGACCGCGTGTTGGCCGTGCGCGGCACGATCGACAAGCGGCCCGGCAGTGAAGAGGCGAACCTGATCGTCAACGAGTTCATTCCGCTGGAAGAGCTGAAGGCCCGCTACACCAAGGGTGTTGCCGTGCGGGTCGACGAGCAGGCGCACGGCGAGAAGGCGTTGGAACGGCTGCGAGAGATCGTGCGCGGCTATCCGGGCAACTGCGAGCTGCAACTCGTGCTGGTGTTGGCCGACGGCTGCAAAGTTTACTGTCGTTGCGATGATGTGCGGGTGGAATTGAACGACGAGATGCGTGTACGCATCGAAGAGCTTGTGGGTGCGGAGAACTTCCGCACGTTTGCGGCGCCGCCGGCGACAAAGCCCGCCTCGAACGGCCGGTCGCGCAGTCACGGGCGCGGCCCGGCGCTCGCCCGCGTGTGACGGACGACTGCCGCGATTGTCGTCTTTCGCTCCTCGAAAGAACGCCCTTTAGCGGAGCCGTCGACGTTTTTGCTTTGCATCCGCGCACAAAGACGCTACAATGCATCCACTCCCCTAGAATGAAGATCACATCGAAAACGGGGTTTGGCCATGCGTGCGAGTATTGTCGTGGCGTCACACCAGGAAGGTGAACGGCTGTGGCGCACCATCGAGTCGTGCGTCGAAACGACGATCGGCTTGGAGCGAGAGATCGTCGTCGCGGATGACGCTTCATTTGATGGCTCGGTCGAAGAGGCGATTCGCCGCTTTCCGCAAGTGCGTCTCTTCCGCCATGAAGAGCGGCTCGGCGCATCGCCGTCGAAGGCGCTGGGCGCCCGCCACGCTCGCGGCGACACGCTGGTTTTTCTCGACGGGCATTGCAACCCCGAGTGCGGCGCGATCGAGCGTCTGATTGACGACGTCGAGCAGGTGAAAGGCCAGGCGATCGTTACGCCGGCCATCCCCGCCCTCGACGTCCCGAGTTGGAAAAACGCGGAATCGCAGATCGGTCACGGCTACTTCCTGGATCTCGAAGAGTTCCACTGCGGGTGGCTGCCGCTGGGCGAGCTGCGCGGCGTGTGGAGAGGGCCAAGAAAGTTTTACGAATCGCCGGCCCTGATCGGATGCGCCTTGGCCGTCGGCCACGAACTCTACGACAAGCTGGGCGGTTTCGACCCGCACATGCGCTGCTGGGGCGTCGAGGATCTCGACTTCGGGCTAAAAAGCTGGCTGATGGGCTTCCCCATTCTTCACGACCCCGAGGCCGCGATCGGGCATCGGTTCCGTGCGGCCTTTGAGAATTTTTCGGTGCCAATGGAGCACTTGCTGGCCAACCAGTTGCGGATGGCGCGGAAGAACTTCACCGACGCCACCTGGTCGGATTGGGTCGAGCGTTGTCGGTCGCGGCATGTGGGCCGCCTGCCGGACCATCCGGAGGGACTTTGGACGCTGGCCTGGGAAGTGTTTCAAGCCGATCGCCGCAGCGCCGACCACGAGCGGGCGATGCTGCTGGGGCATCGCCACCACGACGAATTCTGGTATGCGGAACGGTTTGGGCTCGAATGGCCGCGGCTGGCGACGACGGCGTCGGTTACGGTGCCGCGCCTGTTTTCCGCGCAGCCGAGCCCAAGTCCGAGCCCCAGCCCGCCGCCATGCGAGGTCACCGGGGTCACACCGGCGACGAAAACCCTCTGCGTGGGCGTCTCGCAAACTTTCACCGCACAAGGGACGAACCTGAAGAATATCACGTGGTCGACCGGCGGCGCGGGAACGCCTGACACCGGAAAAGGATCGACCTTTTCGACAAAGTTTAATCAGCCAGGTGTTTACACCGTTACGGCGAAGTGCGGTAAATCGTCCGCGTCTGCGACTGTGACTGCTGTATCGATCACGTTTGCGCCAAATCCTGTTAGAACAGGCATGATCAAACCGCTGCCGGCGAACAAGTGCAACATTCAAAATATCAGCATCTCGACGACCGTGGTTGCGACGGTTCGCCCGTCTTCCGCCGTCGGCTCTGTGACGATCAGCCTTAGCGGAGCGGATCGAGCGACGCTTTTGGGCCAGCCCGTCGTCAACCCGCAGCAAGGCACCATCACCGTGCGGCTGACCGGCACGGCAATGACGCCTAAACGCGTTGCTGACACCTTCCTTCAGGCGAGCCTCGGAAGCAAAGTTTGCAGCAAGGTGCCGGTGTTTGTGATTGTCCCGTACAAGGTGGTGCCCGTGTCGGCTGCGCCGACAGTCGTGAACGGTACGAATAAAAATCTTACCGCCTGTACGAAACCGGCGTACACCTGGAGCCTAAAAAGTGGATTCGTCTATTTAGCTTCCGTCTACGGGATCACCCAAACCGTCCAGGTATTGGATCAGTTTAACGCGCCGCTCGACCGGATGTACAACGGCGCGCCCGTGTTCGAGAACGTTGGCAAGGGCTGGTTCCCAATTAACGTGACCGTCAATGGGGCGTCCTACCCCGATCCGGTCGGCCAGTTCTTTCCTGGCGCCCAGAATCCGAAAGTTGACGCGAACAGCACGGCAGCCCAGCAGTGGCCGGGAAGAGTCCGGTGCCAGCCGACGCCACGCCGCCCGATGTCCAGAATATTTTCATCAAAATCGCGGGCATCACCCTCAATGTCGGCGTTGTGAACCGTATCGTCCTCGTTGTACCGGGTCCGGGAAACACTTCCGCGACGGTGACTATTAATTGGCAATAGGGTATTACAGTAAGCAAAGGACATTCGCTATTTGTATGCGTCTTCTAATTTGGGGTGCGGTGGCTAGCGTGTTCGTAGGACAGTTGTCCGCTCGGGTCACCGCCGCGGATGATCAGGCGGCGACTGAAGCTGATCGTTTGCCATGGGAGTGGTTTCTGACCGCTACGGGTGAGCGAATGGGACTGCAGTTTACCTACGAAATCGCAGGATTTCCACCGGCGAATGTGGGCCCCGCGGATTGGTTGATCGATTCCAGCATGAGGTTCGCCTCGGCGGCAGATTTGATTGAGCGTTTACCAAAGAAGCTGCATTGGCTCGCGTTTGAGCTCGACGCGACCCACCCGCACGTCATCCACATCATCGACAAGCGCCTTCAGGGGCGCAACGGATACGCTTTGGAGAAAAAAATAGACATCGACTTCGCGGGGACACTTGACGGTCTCGCCTGGGCACTCCACCGCCGGATCGGCAATCTTTACGGATTCAGAGGGGCCGCCATTCACGATATCACTACTGACTATGAGACGGAGACGGTTGTGGAGGCCAGAAACAAGACCGTGCGACAAATTCTCACCGACGCAGTTCCATTACGCTGCTACGGGCCGATCCTGTGGCGCGCTCGGATGGCAACCGACGGTGGCGACGCGGCGGCGCCGATCGATGTCAACTTTTACGAGAATAAAGAGGACCGGCGGATTGGCTGGTCGCGGTGGTGGTGGTGGCTCGAGACGCTGCATAAACCAAACGCGGCCGGCAAGCGACTGGACTGCTATTTCACGATAGAGACGACGTACCGGGAGCCCAGCGAAACGGCAAGTTGCCTCGCCTATTTCAACGACGACGAGAGACCGGAATCACCAGACGCGCTCATCGCGGAACTAACAAAACGCGTCAAGTGGCTGACGGCGGTGAAAAACCCCAAGCGGCCTGAAATTGTTCATCTCGTGGACGAACGGCTCCTGACGCTTCCGGGCTACGCGCTGCGCCGAAGGGTCGACGTCGACTACGACGGCACTCCCGATGGCCTTGTGGATTGGCTCGCGACGCATGGGGACGGCGTTGGGCGGAAGGTCGGACCGCGGACCGGTGACGCATTAAATGGAGATCCTGAGACTCGCATTGGGGCGCATGCGAAAGGGCAGCCGCTACGAGGCGTTTTGACCGCTTGCATGCCGACGGAGCGGGAGCGCGCGGTGCTCTGGCACGCGCGCACTTGGGTGAGAAAAGATGGGCCACATACCACGGTCGAATACGTATTTCCTCGGTAGTCGTCTGAAAATGACCCTGTGGCGGCCGGATGGCCTCGTTCGATTGGAGCTATACAATGTGCGTACTCGCCGACCGTATCCGAATGGGACTTGCGTTCTTGCCTGCTTTAGTTTTGCTCGCGGCATTACAAATCTTTGCAGCGAGCGCGGCCGCGGAAGATGCGGAAGACGACGCGCCAAGGACGCTGTTTTGGTGGCAGTACCTGTATGAGGTGGGCGAACAGCACGACTGCTGGTTTACGATCGAGGAGCTGAAAGAGCCGATTTCCGACGCGATTGCGCCGGTCGACTTAACACTCACGGTGACAGAGCGGGCACGAACGCGCGAGGCGGCTATTCAGATCGTATCGGCGCGGTTCCCCTGGCTGAAATTCATCGAAAACAAGAAGCACTCCAACGTCATTCACGTTGTTGACGAGAAGCTTCTCGGAATCAATAATTACGCGATCGAGAAGACAGCCGACGTGGATTTTGTTGGGCTCGTCGACGACATCGTATTTCAGTTGCATACGCAGGTTCCCTCGATTGACGGGAGGAGGGTTTGTTTTACCGGGCGCGGCCCGGGAGACGGTTACACCGAGGTGGCGTTCCGCGCGATTGGGAGGAAAGTCCGCGACATCCTTACCGACTGCGTGCCGCGACGACGTGGATACTCACGGTTTCTTTGGCGAGCGGAGACGACGCGGCGCGATGATGGCGCCCAGACCACAGTTGAATACGGTGGTTTGGGTGAGCTATTCCAAGATCCGGGGGGATGGTCTTGGCCCTGGTGGGAACAGCTAATCATCGCCGGAAAGCGGCTGAATTGCCATTTCACGGTCGAAACGATTTATCGCCAGCCCGATGATCCGAAAGCGCTGCCCGTCTTCCTGCGGCAAGACGAGGAGTTCCCTGACGCAAAGGCACTAACGGACGCCTTATCGAAACGAATTCCGTGGTTGGTGTTCGACTTTGACAAGGAGGCGCCTGGGCTCGTGCATGTGATCGACCGAGACCTGCTGAAACTGAAAGACTATGCCTTGGCGAAGTCCGTGTCCGTCGATTACCAAGGGACGCCTGACCGCCTGTTGGCGCATCTGGGCGCGCGGGTCGACAATCTCTTCCAAGAGCTTAATCAAGACCCGGTAACGGCATATCCTATTTGCGTTGATGACACCACCCCGATTCAGTGCAATGTGCGAAACAGGTCGGTCCGGTATGTTTTAACAGCCGGCCTGCCGTTGGAGACCTACGAAGCGGTGCTGTGGCACGCACGAACCTGGCTCACCGAAGCTGGACCGAAGACTCGGGTCGAGTACAGGGGCGCGCCCTAGCCGCTGATAGCGGCACGAGGAACCGTAACAGCATAGGACTTGCGGCAATGTTAGCTGGCGATGCGTGTCACGATTTACCCGCGAACTGGTCGCATGGGGCGGGATTGGGTCCGCGGGTCAGTGTTATCATGGCGGTGCGTAACTGCGGCTCATTGCTTCGCGCATCGTTGGAGTCGTTGGCGAGACAATGCCTGAGCTCATTCGAGATCGCCATCATGGATGACGCGTCGACCGACAGCACCTCCGAAATAATAGACGAATTACATCGCTTCAATCCAAGCTTGGCGATCTGCGCCGGTCGTAACTTCGAGAACCAGGGCATCGGCGCGAGCCGCAACAGCGCTCTGGCCCTCGCGACGGGCGAGTATGTGGCAATCCTTGATGGCGACGATCTGTGTCGGGCGGATCGGCTCGCGCAGCAGGTCGCTTTTCTTGATGCCAGGCCGGGTTGCTTCTGCGTCAGCAGCACTGCGGTGCAACTAGACCGCGAGGGCTCGGTGGCCGGAATCCTGGATTTCGGTGTGCGGACGAATGACGACGTGGTGCGCCACCTTCTGGCCGGTCTCAACCCGATTATCAATTCCTCGGCTATGTTCCGCCGAAAGGAAGCAATCGAGATCCTGCGCGGTTACGCGGCCGAGGGTCAGGCTGCGGTAATCGAGGATCTCGATTTCTGGTATCGCGCGGTTCTGGCCGGCTTGCGGTTTCAGGTGCTGCCCGATCCGCTCATTTGGTATCGCTCGAACCCGCTGGGCCACACGCGAACGCGCCAGCGGGAGATTCTGGCCGCTCAGCACTCCCGATTGAGCGAATTTCGGCGCGATTTTGAGCGGCGGCGGACGTCGATCGTGAGCACGGGCGCCGTCGCGATGGACGGCGACCGGCGCAACGGCGCGCGTCCGCGGCGGCGCTCTGCCGCCGGTTCCATCCGCGCCGCGATTTTGACGCCTGTGCTGCAGGTGGGAGGGGCCGAGCAGTGGCTGCTCAGCCTCGCGAAGCGCAGCGATCCGTCGCGAATTCGCTGGGTCGGCGTGGCGCTGACGGAGCAGGCCCCGGTCGATGCGGACTTTTGCAGCGAAGTCGCGCGCAATGTGCCGGTATTCGGGGCTGAGGAGGCGCAAGGCGACGCGGCGGTTCGCTGTGCCACGGCGCGCGAGGCGCTGCGCGCCGCGGCGAGCCAGGCCGACGTGCTCGTCGCCTGGGGGCTTCGCGACACTCTGCCGGTTCTTGAGGCGGTTGACATTCCGACGGTCTATGTCTCACACGGGTCCGGCGAGTGGTCGGCAAACTGCGCACGTGCCATCGAAGATCATCCGGTTCGGCTGGCGGCGGTGTCGGAGGCGGCACGCGAGGCGTTCAGTCCAGCGAAGCGGCCACACGTGCGCGTAATCCATAACGGCATCGAGGTCGATCGCTGCACGCCGACCCGCTCGCGCGCGGCTGTTCGGTCGGCCTGGGGCTACGACTCGCGGCATCGGCTGGTCGCCTACGTCGGCCGATATTCGGAAGAGAAGAACCCGGCCGCGGCCGCCCTGGCGGTCACGCGATTGCCCGATCATTTTTATGCGATTTATGCGGGCGCCGGCCGCCATGAGGAAATGGTCCGATCGCTGGCGTGGCAGATTGCTGGCACGCGCGCCAGGTTCGTCGCGCCGGAGCGGCGAATCGGCAATCTCTTGCAGGCGTTCGACGTGGTCATGCTGGCCAGCCCTTCCGAGGGCTTTTCATTATTGCTGGCCGAGGCTTGGTACTGCGGCGTGCCCGTCGTGGCCACGCGCGTCGGAGCCGTACCGGAACTTGAGGCGGCGCATGGACCGCTGGTTTCGCCGGTCGCCATTGGCGCAGCGGCTGACGAACTCGCCGCCGCGGTCGAGCACGCCCTCAGCCCCGCGTTTCAGCGCGAAGTCGTCCCCCGGGCCCGCGCGCTCGTCGCCCAAAAGTTTACCGCCACGCGAATGGCCGACCGCTGGACCGACTACCTGACGGAGATTTGCAGGGAGGCGGCGCGATGCGGCGAACCGTCGCCTTGATCGTCGGCACTCGCTACTGCGGCAGCAGCCTCTTGAACCTGCTGCTCGATTCGCAGCCCGCCATTCGCGGGCTCGGCGAAGCCGTGAACCTCCTACCCGGTTCGCCCGCCGCGCCCTGCAGCCGCTGCGGCGGAGACGCCCCTTGCGAGCTTTATGGCGCGATCGACGACGGGCGCTTCTACGGCTCGCTTTTCGACTTCTACGGCGACTCGTTAGTGCTGGTGGACTCGTCGAAGGATTTCTCCTGGTGCTTCGGCGCGCGCCGTTTTGAGTCCGATTACGCTTACGAACCTATTCTGCTCAGTAAGACTCCTCATGAATTCGCGGGCTCGTGGCTTGGCCATCATCCTGACGACTTGCCGCGAGACGCCTTCACACGCTACATCGAGTTTTACGAGCATCAACTCGACTGGCTATCTCGCCAGCCCTGGTTCAACCGGGCCCGGTGTCAGACGATCCGCTATCGGGATCTCGCCAACCGGCCGGAAGCAACGATCCGGGCCATTTGCAGTTCTCTGGAAACGCCGTTCGCGTGGAAACCTGACTGGTGGCAGAGCGGCAGCCACATTGTTGCGGCCAATCGGATTGTGTCGGCCCAGGTGAAAGATGAGCCCAGCGGGGCGGCGATCGAGCCCGAGTATCTCGGTGGCAAATATCGCGACCGTTTCCACACCATCTTTTACGATGCGCGGTGGCAATCGAACGCGGAGTTTGTTGGCGAATGTCGCAATTTGTACCATGAGCTCGAGCGGCGCATCGAGCCATTGCTGAATCTGCTCGGTCAGCGCGATTGCCGTCAACTGGCTGGAGAGTTGGACGGTCACATAGACGGCGTTGACTCGTGAAGCTCAGGCGGCG
Organism: Pirellulales bacterium; assembly: GCA_035533075.1. Classification (NCBI taxonomy): domain Bacteria; kingdom Pseudomonadati; phylum Planctomycetota; class Planctomycetia; order Pirellulales; species Pirellulales bacterium. The sequence continues at coordinate 54,528 of DATLUO010000091.1, forward strand.
ACGATGGTAGTAGGGAATCGATCTTTATGAAAGCGCGGTTGTCGCACGTGGCATCGAAAAGCGACCTCAAATCCGACTCGAACCAAAGCGATCGATCATTCCACAAGCGAGCAGCAAGTTCAGTCGCGCTGCGACGGCTCACAGAGCGAGGCAAATGGCGTAGGGTGGGACCAGCGAGCTTGCGAGCGCCGGCCCACCGATTTGAGGCGTCAGGTTTCAGGCGTCACGCGTCAGGACAAACAGCTGATGCCTGATGCCTGCTGGTGGGCCGGCGCTCGCAAGCTCGCTGGTCCCACCCTACCATTGGTGCAGCAATGAACGCAACGCCCTCAAGTCCGCTCATCTCGCCTTCGCACCTGGACCATCTCTGGTTTCAGGTGACGGGCACGCGTTGCAACCTGACCTGCCGGCACTGCTTTATAAGCTGCAGCCCAAAGAACGACCGTTTCGGATACCTGTCGTTCGACGAAGTCCAGCGGCGGCTGGAAGAGTCGCGCGCCCTGGGCGTGAAGGAATACTACTTCACCGGTGGCGAGCCGTTTCTGCACCCCGAGATGGTGCGGATGCTCGTCGAGACGCTGCGGTTCGGTCCCGCCACCGTGCTGACCAACGGCACCGTGCTGAAGAACGAGTGGCTCGTGTCGCTGGCCGAGGCCGAGCGAGGCAGCTTGTATAGTCTGGAGTTCCGCGTGTCGATCGACGGTTTTTCGGCCGAGACGAACGACCCCGTGCGGGGCGAGGGAACGTTCGAGCGGGCCATGCGGGGCGTGATGCAACTTGTCGAGCACGGGTTTCTGCCGATCATCACCGCGGCCCGCGTCTGGTCCGATGCGGACGAGGATGAAGTCGTCGGCCAGTTTATCAAAATGTTGCAAGCGCGAGGTTACGAGCGACCCCGGCTGAAGATATTACCCGTGCTGCGGTTGGGAGCGGAAGTCGAGCGGACGCACGGCTACCACGACGCGCAGCGCGTCGACGCGCGGATGATGGAAGGCTTCGATCGCAGCCAGCTTGTGTGCGAGCACAGCCGCATCGTCACCGATCGCGGCGTTTATGTATGCCCGATCTTGATTGAATCGCCCGAGGCCCGGCTGGGCGAGACCCTTTTGGAATCGCTGCAGCCGTATCCGCTGCGCCACGGTGCTTGCTACACTTGCTATCAGTATGGAGCGATCTGCTCCAATCCATCTATGGGAACAAGAACCACAAGCCGGTGGTGATGACGCCCTGCGTGGCGGCGCCGCGGATGCTAAGCGGAAAGGGACCCACGGTGTAGGGCGCACAGCTTCCGGGCCGGTACCAGCCGAGCGGATAGACGCATTCCCAAGGTGGTTCGACGCCCATCAGGTAGGGCAGGCAGGGCACCGTCACAAAGAAGGTCCCAGCCGAGATGATCGGCGTCAACAGGCCAAAGGTGTGACCATAGCGTTCGAGCTTCGGTTGCTCGAAGTAGAGCGGCTTGTGGCACAGCGACGATGCCTTCCAGGTGAAGGTAATCGGGGTGAAGTTGCGGGGCTGGAAGGGATCTTCGCTGAGCGCGCATTCCTGCGGAAACAGTCCCGGCTCGGCGGCGATGCGATGGTCGATCTGATTGATCGGTTTCAGGTCGCGCGGCGACGGACAGCGTTCGGGCTCGCCGGGGCCGGCCTCGGCATATTCTTCGCCCAGCGTCGGCAACTCCGATTCGGCTTGCCGCAAGTTCAGCCGCGGCGACCCCGGCAATTGCGACGCGTCTTCGTTCATCCCCTCGCGCTGGGCAAATTCGTCGGCGTCGAATTCCAGCTCTTGTTCGAGATCCTCGTCGCTGGCCGGTTCCTCCCCGTCAGCAACCGCGCCCTCTTCGCCTTCTTCATCCGGCACGACTTCGTCTTGGAAAGGATCGTTGGCCGGGTCGTCGGCCGGCGTCGAGAGCGACATCAGTTGGATCGCGCCCGTTTCGCCGCCCTCGTCGGCCTCGTGCAGCGCGCGGGCGACCCGCGGCGCGTGAAGCTTTGGACCTTCGTCGCTGGCTGTGGCGTTCCGCCCGCTGTAGGGAACGCCCTCTGTGGCGGTCCGCCATTTTAGCCCGGCGTTACCGGCAACCGGCCTGGCTGCGGCGGGCTTGGACGTGCGTGTCGACCAGCCGGCGGCCGCCGGAGCGTCGAAACTGTCCGCTCGGGCGATGTTGCCCGCGAGCATTGAGATGAGCGTCGCAGCTATGCCGCCCAACGCCCAACGCCCAACGCCTTCCCTGAACCCTGAACCCTGAACCCTGAACTCTCGCTCAATCGGCCTCTGCCAGCCCGTAGCTGGTACTGTAATTAGGCGCTTCCTGCGTAATCGCGATGTCATGGGGGTGGCTCTCCCGCACGCTGGCCGGTGATACTTGTATGAATCGTGCATCCCTGCGCAACTCCTCGATGTTGCGTGTCCCGCAATATCCCATTCCTGCCCGAAGCCCGCCCACGAGTTGATACACGTGGGCACTCAGCGGGCCGCGGAAGGGAACCCTTCCCTCGACCCCTTCGGGCACCAACTTGTCGTTCCTTCCGTCGCCCCGCTGCCGATAGCGTTCGCTCGAGCCTTTGACCATGGCCCCCATCGACCCCATGCCGCGGTAGATTTTGTAGGTGCGACCTTGATAGAGGATCATTTCACCGGGGCTTTCGCTCAGCCCGGCAAACAGTCCTCCGATCATCGCGCACGACGCTCCCGCGGCAATGGCCTTGGTCAGATCGCCCGAATAGCGGATTCCTCCATCGGCAATGATTGGTGTTTCGGTGTTCCTGGCCGCTTTCGCGGCATGATAAATCGCCGTGACCTGCGGCACGCCCACGCCGGAAATGACGCGCGTCGTGCAAATCGACCCCGGCCCGATGCCCACTTTGACGGCATCCGCTCCGGCGGCGATCAGGTCGCTGCAACCTGCCTCGGTTGCCACGTTTCCCGCGACAACGTCGATATCCCAGCGTTTCTTGATTTGTCGGACCGTCTCGATCACGTTGGCCGAGTGGCCGTGGGCACTATCGACCACGACCACGTCGACGCCTTTGGCAATCAGGCTTTCGACGCGTTCGTACTCATGCACCCCCACCGCGGCACCGACCCGCAGCCTCCCTTGCCTGTCTTTACAGGCGTTGGGGAACCGCCGCATTTTGTCGATGTCTTTGATGGTGATCAGGCCGGTCAGTTTGTTATTTTCGTCCACCAGCAAAAGTTTCTCGACCTTATTTGCCATCAGAATCTTTTCAGCTTCTTCAAGTGATACATTCCCCGTGGCCGTCACAAGATGTTCGCGGGTCATCACTTCGGCGATCTTCAGGTCGCTGCGCTCGAGAAACCGCAGATCGCGTTTGGTGAGAATTCCGGCCAGCTTGCCGCCGCCGGCCGTGATCGGCAGGCCCGACACGTTGAACTGATCCATGATCTCGCGTGCCCGGCTGACGGTCGCGTCGGGCGGCAGCGTGACCGGATCGAAGATGATGCCGTTGGCGCTGCGCTTGACCTTGTCGACCTCTTCGGTCTGCCGCTCGACCGACATATTCTTGTGGATCACTCCCAGGCCGCCTTCCTGTGCCAGGGCGATGGCCATGTTGCTCTCGGTCACCGTGTCCATCGGCGAGCTGAGCAGCGGCACATTGAGCTGGATGCGCTTGGTGAGATGGGTCGTCACGTCGCAATCGGCGGGCACGACCTCGCTGTAGCGGGGTTCGAGCAGCACGTCGTCGAAGGTGATGCCCGAATACGGGAGTTTGTCTTGCATTGGCGATGGTTTCGCTTTGGCTGCGTAATTCAGGGGAAACCCGTATTATTGCGCCGCGGGCCGGGATTGGCTAGCGGCGCTTCGGCACCATCAAAGAGTAGCGCAACGCGAACATCGTCTATCAGCCGAGCGAATTGGTGGGCACGTGGCGGACCGGCCGGCGCGGGATAGTCCCCGGCGAAGGAAGAGCACAGGATATGCACCAGCCACGTTGAGCGGTCGAGCCTGACGGTGGTATCATGCGGGGATGGAAGAACCGTCTTTCACCATCTACTTTCGGGGCGGCCCGCTGCACGGACGAAGCCGCGCGGGTGGTCTCGGATGTGGCGCCATCGCCAGAATCGGCGAGCGATATACGATCGCCACGAACGTAGATCGCGGCAGAATTTCAGCAATCCACGAGTACGAATTCACCCACGTCCAGGGGCCGATGATCGTCGCGCAATTCGTGAAGACCATTGAGATAAGCGAGGACACAGATCAGCCATCTTGGGGGCCGTGGCGGAGGAAGTAGCCTGAGCCACTGCCTAACACCCGCGCACTCCCCCAGGCACCCGAAACCGGGTTTTTATTTGACAGAGGGGGCAAATGGAATCATTACCCGTTGGCGTCGGGCGCCCTTTCCGCGCCACGTTTTCTGAGACGCGGCACCGCTGCTGGCCTCGATGTCTGACGCCTCGAACTAAGCGCTTTGCGGCAACCATCTAGGCTGTTGTGCCGGCTCCCAGGCAAACGTGTGAAGATAGACGATCGCGAAAGGGATTTCCGCCGTTGTTCCGTCGCTGAATAAAACCCGATGCACGAACTTTCCATGTTCGCCCAGAGCGACGTCGACCTCGTCGTACAGCCAGCACGGGGTCGAATCGACAAACGGCCAGCCCTTGGGAGCGGGACGGTGGCGGATCTTATCCCAAAGCACGTAATTCAACGACACCACTTCGCCATCGCGGCGCAACGACAGGACGCTGAAGGCCGACCAGACGGGAAGCGGTCTCGCCGAAAACCGCGGATCCGGCTCGATGTTTTCGTCCCACCCAGCAGCTCGCAGTCGTGAGGAAAAAGTTCCGAGAGACTCTTCACCTGCTGCGACATTTGGTCGCGGATGCGATCAAGATGTTCGTGGTAGGCCTTGATGGCGGATTCCCAGCACCGGTCCGCCTGGTCTGCGATATCGTCGTCCTGCGAGTTAAACCGCAGATAGAGCTCTGGCGTAAAAAACTTCATGCTCTGCTTTGCCATTTCCCGCTACGATGTCTTCCGAACATTCCTTAGCTTATCCGACGGCTTCGCCGATGACCACTCGCGTCGAATGCATGAATGCAGGCGACTTCGCCTCAATTGTTTCGCCATCAGGTCCAGAGGGCAAATGCCGCCCAAGCAAGCAACGCGCCGAGTGATCGGGCCGCCAGAAGGTACGAGACGTATTGGTGATTGGCGCGCGAAGTGCGTGTTATGGCACTGGGCTGCAACCCACAAATCAACAAGGAGACAGGGCAATGCGAGTCACAATCTTGTCGTGGCTATTGGTGGCGGGCATTCTGCCAGCAGCCGCTGTGTTGGCACAGGCGCCCGGCAACGGCGGCATCGGTCTGCCGAGCCCCAATGTGGGCACGGCGGGCCAGCAAGACATGACGGCAGGCGCCACGGTTGTCGGTGTTGGTCCGGGGGGCGGCATGCGAGGCGGGCAGGTGCCGGAGGCCATTGGGGCCAATTGGGCGACCACGAATTTCGGCGATCGAAGCATGGGGGCGACCATCACCGGCACCGGGCAGTTTGCCCGCGGCAGCATGACGCCCGGTGTCGGCAGCAATTTCACGACGGTCAACGGCCAGGACCGGCGGCCGGAGGCGGGCGCCGTGAGCTTTCAGTTTGGCCAGCCCAACCAACAGCTTCCCTATGGTCCGGGAGCCAATATCAACACGGCCGCCGGTAGAGACCTGGGACTGGAACATGCGGCGATCAACGGGGGCGCGAACGCCTTTAGCGGCGGGGGTTGGAGAATAAACGGCTTGGGGCCGCCTGGGGTCGGCTCCAATATGAGCACGGTGCCGGCCGGCAACCTCGGCCCGGAGGGTATTGCCGCCGCTACCAGCGTGAATGCCCGTCTCGGCGAGAACCGATTGGCGTACCAGCAGGCCGGCGGTCGCACGTGGGCGCGAGGCACCGTCAATCCGCAGCCCACGACGGGATACCGCGGCATCCCAGTGTCGGGCTGGGCGGGACATTACGGCAACCGCTTCTTTGGCAATGGATTCAACGGCGGCGGTTACAGCCCCTATGGGAGCGGCTATTTGGGCTACGGGTTTTACGGCAACAGCCTTCCAACAAACGGCGGGAGCGCCAACGCCTCCGGATTCACTCCCAGCGGCTTCAATGGCAATGCTTTTGCGCCCAGCGCCTCGAACGCCAACGGCTTCATTCCCAGCGGTTTCAACGGGAACGGCGGTTAGCGGGGCAAGGCGAGCTTGCGAGCGCCGGCCGACGGATTCGAGGCATCAGGTTCATGGCGACGAGGGCGTGGCAGGTGTCACGGTAGCGGCGACGGTTTGCCAACCAGATGTTTGACATCAGGGTTCATCCGCAGGCTCTAGCGGCAGTTCCGGTAATCGGGCTTGGCGCACAGCCGCGGCGGCGGCAGTGACCCATGTTTCGTTCATGGCCGCGTACCGGAAATCGGTGCATTGACAGGCCAGCGTCGCATAAAACGACGCCTCCGCGGCGACGCGCAGGCCGGGCCCGCGGAGCGAAAGACAAGATTTCGCCAGGTGGTCGGCCCGGGCCGCGATGTTCGGATCGCGCCGGACCGCCTGGCCATACAGTCGCCGTGCTTCGCCTTCATCCCCGGCATTGCAGCGGGCCGCGGCCAGCATGGCCAGCAACGCCGGGTTGTCCGGGTCGAGCTCGAGGGCACGTCGGAATTCCATGCTCGCTTGGCGCCAGTCGGCATGGCACGCTCGGACCAGGGCAAGTTGTTGCCAGGTGCCTGCCCGCCGCGGATCAATGGTCAGTGCCCGTTGGAAGTCGACGATGGCCGCTCGCTCGTGACCTTCCCAGCGGTGCGCCACGCCGAGGCTCGCGTAAGCCAGGTCAAAATGTGGGTCGAACTGGAACGCCGAGCGAAAGTGTTCTTTGGCCTGGCGCAGGCGACCGGACGTCAGGTCGAGCATTCCGAGACAGTGGTGAGCGACCGGATTCGCCGGCTCGACCCGCAGCGCGCGCTCCCAGAGCGCTTGCGGCGTTTTCCAATAGGAAACCTGGACGCGGCCGAGCCACAGACAAAGCGCGAGCGCCGCACAGGCCGTTGCCACCAGCGCCGCACGAGCAGCTCGGCCGGAGGCAATCGGGACGCCCCAGGTGATCGCCAGAAACACGCCGATGAGCGGGAGGTACGTATAGTGATCGGCCGCCGCCTGTTTGCCGACCTGGACCAGACCGATTACGGGCACCAGCGTTCCAAGATACCAAAGCCAGCCGACGAGCACCGCCGGCGTTCGGCGGACGCGCAGCACCGCGAGCGCGGTGATCCCGACCAGGCACAACGCCGAGGCGGCCACCGTCCAGCCATCGATCCGCCCCGTCGTCACGGGATAAAAGAAGGCCAAGTTGACGGGCCAGGCGGTCTTGAGCAGATAGTCGGCGTAGGTCACCACCGAATTCGCGACACGCCAGGCGAACGGAAACTGATCGAGAGGAATCACGGACCCGCCCGAGCGTTGCGCGAGGAACGTCACCACGCCCGACGCGGCCGACAGGGCCAGCAGCGGCAATTTTTCTGCCACGACACCACAAGGCCGGTTCTCGGATAGCCTGTCCAAGGGCCAGTAATCGAGAAGCAGCATGACACAAGGGAGCGTCACGAGCATCGGCTTTGCCATCAGGCCGATCGTCAAGGCCAACATGACCAGGCAATAACGGCCGACCGTCGGCTTCTCGGTGTATCGAACATAGGCCCACAGGCACAAAATCCCGAAAAATGTGCTCAAGAGGTCTTTCCGCTCGGAGATCCAGGCCACGGACTCCACGTGCAGCGGGTGCAGGGCAAACAGCGCGGCGACAAAGGCCGGCCTCCAGTCTTCGCCCGTCATCCGACGGAGCAACAAAAATAATCCCAGGGTGTTGGCTGAGTGCCAGCACAGGTTTGTGAAATGGTGTCCCTGCGCATCCACACCCCAAAGCTGAACATCCAGCATGTAAGATAGCCACGTCAGCGGATGCCAGTTCGACAGATGAAACGTTCGGAACGCCCACAACGCGCCGTTGGGGGTGAGCCCGTTGGAGACCGGGGCGTTATTAAACACGTATTCGCCATCGTCGAAATTGATGAACCCGCATTCGAGCACCGGGAGGTAGAGGGTCCAAGTGAGCGCCATCAGCGCCATGCCCAGCCGGAGGGCCGTACGTCGGCCCGCGAGAATCTGCTTGCCGGTGGGTCGTTTCGCGGTCGATCGTTTCATCAAGACAGGTCATCGGCTTGCCGGGTCGAGACGACTGGCCCGGCGTTGACGGCTGGCGATGTCGGGGGACACCATGCCGATCGGTGGCCGATTTGTCAATACCATTGGCTAATTCAGCCAGTTGGCGTTCATTGAGGTGCGCAAAGCTCTCATTGCGACGACGCGGCCGGAGAGGATGTCGCGGAAGAGGCCACGGTCGGCGGCGACGTCGGCGGGTTGAACGGATGCGCGACGTGGTTGGGACGCCAAGGTCCGGGTGAGGACGAACCGGGAGTGCGCGGTCCGAACCGGCCCAGCCACGAACTGTTGCGCGGCCGCACCCGGCCGTAGGTCACCAAAGAACCGTCCGAGGCCACTGGCGTCGTGGTTGCAGGCTGGCCGACCTGGGGCGTAGCAACGGATCCCGCCGAAGTCGATGCGGCAGCCTGCGCAGTGACCGCATCGGACTTGGCAGCGGCTTGCTCGGCCGCAGGCCATGCCGGTCGTGGTCGGGCGATCGCGGTCGGCAACCGCAGATCCGGCGGACCCGCCAATTCGATCGTCGCGGTGTCCATCCGCGGCCGGCTGGGTGCGGCAATTGGCTCTTGCCGTTGCGTCAGCTTCAACTCCGCGGCTTGCGTCGTCTCTGGGCCGTCGGCGGGATCCACGCCGGGCAACAATTGCTTCACCTGGTCGCTGAGGATGGCGCCGCCTTGCACCGGCGAGAAGCGGCAGATCAGGCTGACTTGCTTGGTCTCGCCGCCCACCGCGTCCCAGGGGATCCAAAAGCTATACGAATGACCCAGCTCCGATTTGCTGTAGTGCTTGTGGACTTGTTCCGCCGGGAAGACGAACTTGCGATCGGGTTTGGGATTGTCGGGGTCGTGGTGGGCCTCGTCGAAAGCATAGATCGCCAGCGACCCGGCGACTTTCACCGGCTTGCTGTCCGAATGCTCGTAGAACATCAGCCGCCCGCCAAAGCCGCGCATGGCGGCTTGTCCCGGCGAGGTCCGCACCGTGTCGGTCCAGAAGGCGACGATCTTCATCGGCGTGCGAAACTCGCCGGTCTTTCCCGTCAAGCTCGGCAGGTATTTTTGCACGTTGAACGACGAGCAGCCGCAGGCGGCCATCAGACAGGCGGCGGCAAGCGTAGGGTGGGACCAGCGAGCTTGCGAGCGCCGGCCCACCGTCGCGATTTTGGATTTTGGATTTTGGATTTTGGATTGTCTCACGGTTCGAACCTGGCTTCTCCGGGCGGGGCCTGATATTGCGCGGGCCGGACGTTTTGCTGCATGGCAGGTTGGGCGGCGGTCGGGCGGGGTTGTTCAACCGGCCGCGGTGGCACGGCGGACTGCATCGCCGGGCCCGGTCGGGCCGGAGCGCCGGCCAGACCCCGGATGCGCAGCTCATTACGCGGCCCGGCGCCTTGCGCCGCTGGAGGCGGCAAGGTCCGCTGCGGCGGAGCAATCATGGGGCCCGACCCGCGCGGCGACGACCGCTGAGCGGGCGGGGCGGGCCGGTTCGGCATGCCCGGCGGCGGCGGCACTTGCTCCGCGCCCATCGTGCCCCCGGTTGGATCCATATCGGGATAGATCGTCGGCACCTCCGAGTCGAGCCAATCATCGGTCTTGTTGCGCAGGCCCGCCTCGCCGTGCATCTTCCGCACGTCGCTCAGGCACCAGCTTATGCGTCCCGCCTCGATCCGCTTTACGCGGTCGGCGTCCCCCTCGTTGCGCACGATGTGCGGCGTCATGATCACCAGCAGCTCCGCCTTGGCGTAGTTCTGATAGTCGTAGCGGAACAAGCGGCCGAACAGCGGAATCTCCGACAAGCCCGGCACCCGCCGCTGAATGGTCTGATTCGTCTGCGTAATCAGGCCGCCGAACACCACCGTCTGTCCGTCCATGGCGCTGATGGTCGTTTGGGCCTGTGTGATGTCGACATACGGTTGCCGTAGCACCTGACCCAGCGCGCCGAAGCCGACCGGAATGCCCGCCGCCAATGGTCCCAGCGCCGACTTCTCGGCGTCGATTTCCATCACCACCAAACCATCGGGCGTAATACGCGGAGTGACCGCCAGAATGATGCCGACGTTTCGGTATTGCACGCTGCTGGTGGCGGCGACCGCGCCGATGGTCGAGCCGCCCAACATGGGCACCGACTGCCCGACTTGCACATAGGCCGGCTGATTGTCGAGCGTCATAATCTGGGGCCGGCTGAGAACATCGAGGCGGTCGCGCTCGCGCAGCGCCCGCAGCAGGAAGTTCACCGTGTTGCTCGACAGGCTCAGCACCAGACCGCCGTAACCGAGATTATTGTCGACTCGCCCCATACCAAAGTTCGACAGCGCCTGGTTGCCCAGCGCGGCGGCCGTGGACAGCGACGTCGCGCTGCCGCTGTTGGGCATCACGATTCCCGCGGTCGTCGCGGTGCCCGCGGCATTCGTTGTTTGCAGCGTGGCGTTGTTGAAGTCGAAGCCGGGCGTGTTGTTGGCGCCGACGATGGTTTGGTTATTGGCGGTGATCGTGCCGCCGCCGGCCACCGCCTGCGTACTCGAGCTGCTGATGAGGCTGAAATTCGACAGCAGGCCGCGGTCGAACATCACGGAGTTCTGCAGGCCGGCCTCGATGCCGAACTCGTCGGTGTTGTTCAGCGTGACCTGGGCGATGAGCACCTGGATCATGACCATCGGCGCCCGCATGTCGAGCTGCTTGACGATCTTATCGATTTCCTCATAAAACCGGGGAGTGGCGCTGACGATCAGGCTGTTGGTGACGATTTCCGGCACGACCACCACTTCGCGCTCGATTTTCTCGAAGGGGCTCATCAGGCCCGGCGCCGTCTGCTGCGTCTGCCGTTCTTTTTGCAGATACTCGTTTAGCGCCAAGGCCACATCGAGCGCGGGCGCGTTCTTCAGCTTGTAGACGACGCTGCGGCGGTCGCGCACGTCGCTGTCGTCGAGCCGCAGCAGGATCGCTTCGACGACGACGAGGTCCGACGCCGACCCCGAAGCGATAATGCTGTTGGTGCGGGCATCGACCGAGAACCGCAACGGTACGCCGGCCCCTTCTTCGGCCGTGACCTGCGGAGGCCCGGCCTGTCCACCGGCGGCGATGGCGCTTCCGCCGCTGACCTGGAACAGGTCTTCCAGCATGGTCACCATGCTGGTGGCGTCGCCGTTGAGCAGCGTGAAGACCTTGATCTGCGCCGGCACCGCGTTGCGCTGGTCGAGCTGGGCGATCAGGGCCGCGATCAACTCGAGACTGTCGGCCGGCGCCGAGACGACAACCGTGTTGGTTTTGAGGTCGGCGGTGATGCGGGTATCGCCGAGATGTCCGACGCTGAGCTGCTTGCGGCCTTGCTCGTCGACGGTCAGGAACCGCAACATGACCGACTTCGTTTCTTGCGGCGCGGCGGGTTGGCCCTGCGCTTGTGTCGCCTGCGGGCCGGCTTGCGGCGGCTGTGCGGCGGCCGGCTGCTGTTGAAACTGGGCGGGCGGGCCGCCTTGCCCGCCCTGCCCGCGCTGCCCTCCCGGCTGTTGCTGGAATTGGCCGCCGCCCTGCTGCGCTCCCTGTTGAGCGCCTTGCGGCGCCGCCTGCACGGCCGCGCTCAACAGCGCCGCTACTTCGCCCGCCGAGGCGTAACGCAGCCGAAACAGCCGCAGTTCGTTCACCGCCGCGCTTCCGGGTGAATCGAGCTGCTTGACAAGTTTGCCCACTTCGATCAGGTCGCGCGGACCGGCCTGAACGATGAGCGCGTTGGTCCGCGCATCGGGAGTCACGCGCAGCCGCACCCCCAAGCCGGAATTGAAAGTGCCGAACGTCGTGTTGAGCGTGGTGGCGGCGACCGCGGCCGTGGCGTACCGCAGGTGGAAGACTTCGAACTGGCTGGTCGGGCCGCCGGGCTGGTCGAGCCGCGCGATCAGATCGACCAGGCTCTTGACGCTTTCGGCGCGGCCGATCAACAGCAGCGCGTTGGGATGGATCAACGGCGTAATGCTCACGCGCCCCTGACGCGGCGCCAACTCCGTGCCATACAGCGGCTCGATCACGTCGCTCATGGCTTCGCTGCCGATGTGCTTGAGCGGGTAAAGCTCGATCACCGGCTCCGTCTCGACGCTCAGCCGCTCGATCTCTTCGATGATTTCCATCACCCGCTCCACGTCGCGCTGGCTGCCGCGGACGATGATCGCTCCCAGGTCGGGTATCTGTTCGATCTCCACGTCGCCCGACAATGCGCCGTGTTCGTCTTCTTCTTCGTCGGGCATCGCTTCATTCATCTCGGGTGTACCGCGCGGGGCCGGCGGGTCGTTGGGTTGCGCCTGGTCGGCCTCGGCGTCTGCGGCCTGCTTGGGCTGAAAGAGACGCGCCACCAACCGCGAGGAACCGCCGCTCAGCGTTCGATCGCCCTTGGAGGCGACGGCAACCAGCGCCTGCCGCACATAAGGCGAGCCGGGGCCGCGCAAGGCGATGACGCGCGTGCGGCGGGCCGTTGCCAGCGGCTCGGCGTCGAGGGCTTCGATCAGCCGCGCCGTATGACGGGCCGGTTCCGCCGGACCCCGCACGATGACTTTCGAGGCATCTTTCTCGATGTGGATCTCCAGCGGCGTGTGGCCCGGCATTTGAATGATGTAACTGGTGACGTCTTCGTTCGTCGTGACCAGCGGCGAGAGACGATTGCCGAACAGCGACTTAAGGCGGTCGGGCAAATCTTTGGCCGCCGCGTGTTTGAGCGGAAGGGCCATCGTTTCGACGACGGTCTCACGGGATTGTGCGCCGCCGCCCACCGGCTTCGCGACAAGCCGTTGCACTTCGTTATAGGGCCAGGGCGCCGGCGGCGGGGCCCCTTGGCGTCTCGCATGCGATCGCGTTTTCGCGGCCGCCGAAAACGACGCTTGCACATTGCGACTGGGCTGCGTCTCGACGTTGGCCCTCGTAGCGTAAGCGTCCTCGCTTGCGTCGGCCCGCGTGCCGCCTGACGCCGGACGTCGATCGAACGTCGCCACCAACTCATGCACCCGCTGTCGGACCGCGCCGGATGCGCGCACCAACAGCCGGTTGCGCTGCGCGTCGATCACGACTTCCGCCCGTTCGCCTTGCAGCGACAGGGTGCGTTCCACGAGCGCCGCGACGCCCGCCGCAGGCGTTTGCCTGATCTGGAAAACCACGAATCCGTTCGTCGCGCCGGCTTGACAGTATGCCGTGGATGGTACGGCGAGTAGCGAAACGCAAAACAGGGCTACCGCGATGCGCTTCGATCGGGCGGCGACTTGCCTGCTCGTGATGGGTAGGCGAAGCACGATGTGAATCCGCTCAGGGGTTTTAGCCGGGGAGCGGCACGCCCGAAGTGCCGGTAAACTCTACGCGAGAGGAATAATCGGCTGAATCTGCCTAGCTCTCCAACAAAACGCTCCGGCCAGCACTGTTATTGCGGCGGGAATTCCCTCGGCGCGGGAAAACCACGTCGACCGAAACCTCCCCGTCTGCCTCGCTCTTCCGCAAAGCTCTTGCCCAGCGCCACCTGCCGCTTGCGCCCGCCGGCCTCGATCTCGACCGAATGCGGGTCGATCTGCGAAACCGTGGCCTTCTCCTTGCCCACGTCGAACGTCTCGCCTTGGCTCAGCTTCAAGGTCTTGCCGCTGCTGCGCAGATTGATCCACACCTGGTATTTGCCCTCCTTTTCCACAACCGCCGTGAGGTAAATGTCGGCGGCAGGATCGCTCTCTTCAGTGCGCGAATAGGGGGAAAAGAAGTTCCGCTCGGTGATGGTCTTGCTGTAGTTCGCGACTTCCTGGAACGCCAATCGATCGGCTTTGGCGTCGGTGAGCCGATCGGAGCGGTCGCCGCCCGGCAAAACCAAGGCCTCGATGGCCAGCGCGATCTCGTATTTTTGGCCCTCGGTTCGCGGCCCGTCGCGTCCAAAGCCGGGGAAACCGCCCCTGCCGCCGAAGCCTCTAGGGCCGCCGAATCCGCCAGGGCCGCCGAATCCGCCAAAACGCGTGTTCGGCACGCCGCTCGGTGCTCCGGGTGCGGCGGCGGCAGTCTGACCCGCAGTCCCGGCGGGAGCTGCCGTGGGCAGTGCGGTGCTGGCCACGGGCGTCAGCGCAAATTGGCGAATGTAGTGCAGGTGGTTGGCCTGGTAGAAATCGAAGAGGAACTGCACGACCTGCTCCATCGTGCCCTGACCGCGGACGTTGACCGGCACCTTCACGTAGATGCCCGGCTTGGGTATATCGGCGCCGACCGTGACGTCGGCCTTTTCCAGGCGCGTGCGCTCCATCAGGCCGGCGAGCCAGTTTTTGTAAAGCGATCGCGCCAGATCGACGTCGGTGGGCAAGCTGCGGTCACGCCAGGCATCGAGCTTCTTGCTCGCCTTTTTGCCCCGCAGCACGGCCACGTTCTTGTCGGCGATTTCGTGATTCAGGGCGTCGATGCGAGTCTGCCGCTCGTCGAACAGCGATTGCACGTAATTGTAGCCGAACTGCACCGCCGCCAACGTCACCAGCGTGCCGGCGCCCCACGCCAGAATCCGCTCGCGTTGATTAAGGGCCATCGGCTCTCTCCTGCCGGCCGAAACCCTCGCCCGGCCCGCCGAAACCTCCCGGAAAGCGGCGCTCGCTTGATTCGCCGGCCGCCTCCGCGGCGGCCCGTTTGCTCTCGGCGGCTTCCGCGTGCTTGCGGTAGCTCTCGCCCGATTCGGGTTTGACTGCGATGGTGGAGGTGAACTTCCACGAGTAGCCTTCGCGGCCGCTGTCCTGCTGCAGCTTGCGGCCTTGCACGGAGTGAAACTCGTCGCGCAGCGCGGATTCGAGCTGCGCGGCCGAGTTGGCGCCGCGCAGCAGCCCTTCCAGGTCGATCTGCCCCACCGCTCCGTTGGCGCTCATGTTCAAACGGCTGAGCAGCACGTCTCGCGCGGGCGGCATGTCGAGCGACAGCTCTCGCAGCTCGTCGAGCCAGTTCACGTCCGAATCGGCCCAGGCGCCCACCTCCTCGACGGCGCGCTGCAGATCCTTGGATTTGGTCACCACTTTGTCGAGGTTCTTCGACTCGCTGCCGAGCTTGGAAAGCTGATCGTCCAGCGCGCCCAACGAGCTCTCGAGCCAACTGAAGCCGGCCGCCAGCAGCACGCACGCCGCGGCGGCAGCCCAGATCACCGTTCGCCGGTGGTTTGGCGGCGGGGGCCGACGCCGCGGATTGAGAAAATCAACCGTGTGCCGCCGCTGTTCAGCCTCATCGAGCAGCATCCCCAGCACGGGCGCGAAGCGGCCGGGCGACGCCGGCAACGCCCGCTGCAAGCCCGGCGAAAGAGACAGCCCGCTGAAAGGATCAAACACGTGCGTAGCGATGCCAAGCTGTGTCTCGATCTCGGAAGCCAACTGGCTTTGCTCGTCGCCGCTGGCACAGAGGTAGATGGCTTCAACGGCGAGGCCGCCCGTCTGATTTCGGGCAGCCGCGGCCGTGCGGCGGATTTCGCCCACCAGCATGGTCTGGCCGGCGGGCGACGCCACGTCGCCCGACAGCTTGACTGTGCGCAGAAAGACGACTTCGTTGTCGACCAGCACCGTCAAGTCGGCGTCTTCGGCCAGCAGGTCGACCAGCAACTTCGCTTTGGCCACGGCTTCCCAACGAGCGCGGGCCAAGAGCGAGGCCGCGGCGCAAGGCCGCAGCACCAGCCTTTCAGGCGTGACTTTTGCCCGCGAACAGGTTTCGCGAATCTGCTTGACCAGGTCGGGCGAGACCGCCGCGGCGAGCACCTTGCGCGGCGCGCCGGGCGGTCCGGCGAGAGGAATGAAATCGAGCGGCCAGTCTTCGCCCAGCGAATGGAATTCGCGCACCGCCTGAAAGCGCACCAAATCGGGCAACTCCTCGTCGGGCGCCGGCGGCAGGGTAAGCTGCTTCAGCTCGATGCCCGCCCGGCCGACCGCCGTCAGCGCTTCGACACGGCCCCATCGCCGCTCGGCCAAGGCGGCGGCGATGGCGTCGCCAATCGCTTGCTCGGCCGCGGCGCCTTCGGCCCGCTCGGGCAGCGCGACGACAAACGCATCGTCGATCGTGGCGCCGCCCGCGCGCGGCGTAGCCACCGCCACGCGGGCCTCGCGGTTGTCCCACTCCAGTGCAAGTAAGCGAGCCATCGGTCAATTTTGGATTTTGGATTTTGGATTTTGGATTGCGCGGCGCCGCCGCGTCTTTTGAGAAGCGACGACCATCGCCAGGATTTGGCTCATCTCGTCCATGAGAGGTCCCAGACGCCTTTTGGAAATTAATCCGCTTTCTACAAGTAGCTCAAGCCAGTAAATCGACTCATCGGCTTCTTCTTCGACAATGGCCAACTTCGCGAGCATGTCCTTAGGCGACTTGGCCCGGCACACCGCGCGATAGTTGGCGCCCACGGAGGTGCCACTGCGGAGAAGCTGACGGCCAATGATATCCGCCGCGCGTCGCTCCGGCAGCGCTTCGACCAGCCGAATGACCCGTAGCGCCACCTTCTTCGTGCGGTCCTTGAATTGTGCTTCGTTCATCTTGCATTTCCAATCAAAAGACGGCTTCCTCGCCGCGCCTTCAATCCAAAATCCAAAATCGAAAATCCAAAATTGCGCCCCTCACGGTCCCAATACCGCTCGGCCGTACCCATTTCCCAGGTGCGTCATGTCTCTCCACAATAATAGCCGGGGAACCCGGCTGGTAGCGTCGATCACCACTTCCGCCCGGCTGGTCGGTCCCCCCTCCTCGAAAAAGCCGACCACTTGCGACCGAAAAACCCTGCCCGACGCGGTGATATAGGGCATCAACTGCTTCATCACGTCGAGCGATACCAGCCCCTCAAGATAAATCCACGTGGGATAGTTGCGGTTGCTGCCCAGTTGCATGCCGCTCGTCTGCTGCGCCGACGATAGAATCATGCTGGCCGTCGTGGGATCCATGCCCGGAATCGTCATCAGCACGGGCAGCGACGCGCAATTGATGTTGATCCGTCCCGGCACCCTCAAGGAGGGCACGATCGTCAGGTTGTCGAGCAACATGCCGACGTAACCGTTCATGGTCGAGGGCGTGGGATCGAACGGGCTGTTGACCACGCTGGCCTGCTGATCGCCCTGAAAGGTGACCTGCACTTTGCACCCCACCAGATCGAGCGGCGAGGCCAGCAAGGTGTTGCCCGGCAAGTTGAAGTTCGGCGATTTGCCGGCCGCCGACACCGTGGTTTGACTCCCTGTGACGGACTTGCCCTGCCGGTAGGAGATGATAAACGTGGCGATGTCGGCGCCGAGCACCGACGCGAGGGCCTGATGGAGCTGCTGGAGGTCGAGGGCGTTGACGTTGATCTTCGGCTGCCCGTCGGGGCGGAGGTTCGACTCGCAACTATAGACGGTGAGATAGGCGGACCAACCCTGGTTCATGCTCCCGCTGAAGGCCGAAGACCCGCCGGCGCTGGAGCCGCCGGCGCTGGAGCCGGAGCTCGAAGAGCTTGAGGGACCGCTCGCCGCCATGTTGCCGATGGTCGTTTCGCCCGGCCCGATCGAGCTGTTGTGGTCGAGATCGCCGCCGTAGAGCAACTGCGGCGTGACGCCTTTGACCAGCAGCAGCTCTTCGACCGACTCGAAGGGACCGTTCTTGGGTGCGTAATTGTAACTGGAATAATAGTCTCGCTCGGCCCCGTAGGTGCGCGGCACGTCGTCGGGATCGAGCCAGTCGAGGATGGCGTCGGCGATGTCGATCGTCATGCCGGGCAAATAAAGCAGGGCCTGCTCCGCCGTGACGGGGGTTGACGAACTCGACGAGCTGCTGCCAGACGCGCCGCCGCTCGACGACGACGTTCCGCTCGACGACGAGCCCGATGAACCGCCCGACATGGAGCCTCCGCTTGACGAGCCGCCGCTCGACGAGCTTCCAAAGGTCAGGCCGCCCGACGAAGCTTGCGTCGCGCCCACCGCCTCGGCCGCCAGAGACTGCCAGGTGGGGTCGATCAAGAGCAGGGTATTCAGATTGAGCCGGCCCGATTCATCCTCCAGGCCATAGCGGACGCCGTTGATGGTTCCCATCTGCATATTCGGCGCGAGCACCGAGAAGCGTCCGCGATCGCGTGGCACGTCGGCATCCACGACGAGTTGACTGTGGAACAGAGTCGTGTTGTTGTGCCAGCCGCCCGCCTGCTCGATGCCGCCCGGCTGGGCCAACTGCTGCTCGATCCAGGCGACGCCCGAATCGACCAGGGCGCGGGACTGCACGGCGCGGCCGTGCGCCCAGGCCGCTTCGCGTTCCGCCATCATGAGCTGCGCGAAGGTATAGCCGGCGAGCGTCAGCATGACGATCGCCACCAGCACGATGATCAGCACCATGCCGTCGCGGCGAGGTCGGTCAGCGTATCGCCGTAAGGTGGGACCAGCGAGCTTGCGAGCGCCGGCCCACCGATCGCGAGGTCTTCCACGGTGGGCCGGCGCTCGCAAGCTCGCTGGTCCCACCTTACCCTTGGCAAGTGGTCTCATCAAAATGTCCCCGTCCCCGTCGTGGTACTCGACGAACTGGAACCGCCGCTACCGGTCATGGACGACATCGCGCCGACCCAGGCGGGCATCGGCCGCCAGGCGGCCGGCGCAACCACCAGCTCATAGGTGACCACGTTTCGCTGGTCGATGAGCGAGACCGCCTCGTTGTCGGCGGGCTCCAGTGCGTCGGCCAAAAACGCAACGCGGATCTTCACGGCTTTCGGCAGGCCGTACCGCTGGCGAGAATCCCAGGTCGACTGATAGCCGCTGCCGTTGGAGTATTGCAATTCGATGCGGGCGACTTCGGGCGCCAGGGCTTCGGGCGAAGAGAACGCCGTGGAGGACGAGTTCCCGCCGCTGGTGGCCGATACGCTGCTGGCGCGCGAAATCTCTCGCCGCAGCAGGCCCTTGCCACCTCCGCCGCCGGCCACCGACGTGGCGGCCGACTGCGGCATGCCCGATCCACCCGCCATGTAATAGGTCACGGTCTTCACGTCGCTCGACTGGCTGCCGCCTTGCGACGTGCCTTGCATGCCCTGGGCAATCATCATCTGATCGGCCCGCGGCAAACGGCTGACATCGACCTGCAACCAATTCGGGCCGCCAAACAGGCCGGGCATGATCGGCGTGGCATACATCATCGCCGCCTGCGAAAGGTTCTGCGTGGTGGTAATCGTCGTCGAAGCGCTGCTGCTACCCGATCCTCCTCCTCCACCGCCGCCACCGCCGCTTCCTCCTCCTCCGCCCCCGGATCCAGACGAAGTCGTCGAAGACGTGCTGGTGGTGGACGTCGTGATGGTGGTGGACGTCGTGCTGGTGGTCGAGGTGGTGCCGGTGGAACTTGTGGTCCCGCTGGAACTGCCGCCCGACGAGCTAGAGCCGCTGGAACCGCCGCCACCGCTCGAACTTCCACCCGACGAGCCTCCGCCGGACGAGCCGCTTCCCGATGAGCTGCCTCCGGATCCGCCTCCGCTGGAGGCCATGCTTGTCCCACTCGAGCTAGAGTTGCTGGCACCGCCCTGGGAGGAACTGGGCGGCGGAACGACCATGGCATTGGGGTCGATGGGCTCGTACCAGACGGCCGCGCGCACGTCGTCGCCGATGCGCTTCAACAGGGCGCGGGCCAGTTGCGCCCGCGCCACGTCGACGCGGCCGCTGTCGCTGGCCTTGAGTTGGGTGCGAATGGCCATCGCCAACACGCCGATCAAGACGCTCGACAAACCGAGCGCCAAAAGAACCTCGAGCAGCGTAAAGGCGGCACGACGATGCCGGGAGAGAACGCGGTGGGGAGCGGGAGAATTGCAATTTGCAATTGGGATTCTTCTCATCAATAGACTCCTGTGCCCAACATGGTCGACGAGGTCGAAGACGTGGAGTTGCCGGTGCTCGACGGCAGGCTTTGCTCCGCCGACTGCTGGGCCAGCACTAACGACGGGTCTCGCAGCCAGCGGACCAAGATGCACCGGACGGGCCGCGCCTGCTGCTCGCGGCTTTGTTCCACCGTGACCCGCAAAGTGAGCAGGCCCGACTGACTCCCGCCGCCGGCTCCCGAGGTTGGCATGCTCGACGGTTCGATGGAATACAACCAGCCGGGCACTTCGGGAACAGGTGATTGCCCCGCCGACTGCGAGGGCAACTGCCCCGACTCGATCTGCTGAAGGATGCTTTCACACAGCAACACCGCCTGGCTGAGGTCGCGGGCCGTTTGGGCATTGCGCAGCCCTGTGCGGATCAACTCTCCCAGCACCGCGACGGATGCCGTGAGGATCGCCAATGCCAGCACGACCTCCAGCAACGAAAAGCCGCTCGCCTTGGCGAGTCCCGGCACGCCGGGCGGCCCTCCTTGTTTCGATGATTTTCGGTCTTGGTTTGGCAATGAACGTAGGGTGGGACCAGCGAGCTTGCGAGCGCCGGCCCACCGTAATCGACGTCGCCAACGGTGGGCCGGCGCTCGCAAGCTCGCTGGTCCCACCCTACGGCTGCGGCATAAAAGCCGTAAGATGGTGCGTCGTCCCTTCATGGTCGCAGCTCCTCGGCCGAGACGATGTCGCCAATCCGCGCTCCCCCGGTAAGGCTGCGGACCTCGATCACGATCGCGCGGCCGCGCTCGCCGGCGAGCGCCAAGCGGGCCGCCGTGGCCGTGCCGTCGGGATAGAACAACACCGCCTGCGACCAGGAAAGGTCCACCGAGCCTTTCCGACGGTCCTGAGCGGCGAACTGCTGCGACCGCGCATCCGACGAGATGTCGTCACCGAAAAAGGTGATCCCATCGGGCAACACTTCCTCGACCGGCGGAATCGACGACGCTCGATCGCTGCTCGACGCGGCGTAGGACCCTTGCGCGGAACCGCCCGATTGCATCCCGCCGGCGCCTACGGAGCTTGTTGACTGCAAGAGCGCTTCGTTATTGGTGCGGACATCGATGCGGTAGCGCGGTTTGTCGCGCTGATAGCTGAAAGCGAAGGTTTCGCCGCTGTTGATCGCCCGAGTGCGCGTCTTGATCAGGTGCATTCTCACTTGCTCGGCCGCCCGGCGCAGCCGTTGCGTGGCCAGCGGACGTGCCAGCGCGGGCCACACCATGGCCGCCACCGCCGCGATGAGAGCCAGCACGAGCAGCAGTTCGAGCAGAGTGAAGGCTGCACGGCGGCCAAGGGTAGACGGTAGACGGTAGACGGCAGACGGGGGTGGGAGAATTGCGAATTGCGAATAGCGAATTGCGAATTGCAAATTGCCCGTCGGCCGCCAACGTCGGCGCCGGACGCCCGATGCCTGATGCCTGATGCCTTTCATAACCGTGTACCGTCCGCTGCTTACCAATTGCCGATGTCATCCTCGGTGCCGTCGGCGCCGTCAGGGCCGAGCGACCAGGCATCGTACGAATCGGTGTTATGGCGGCCCGGCGCCGCGTAGTTGTAGGGTCGCCCCCAAGGATCGGGCGGCACCGCCTTTTCCAAATACGGCCCCTGCCATTTCGAGCCTTGACCCTGCGCTTCCGGCGGCGCGCTGCGCAGCGCCTCGAGACCCGATGCAGTCGTGGGAAATTGCCCCATGTCGAGAAGGTACGATTGCAGCGGTGTATCGAACGCCTGGACCTGGCTCTTGGCCGCGTTGACCAACGCTTTTTTCTGAGCGCCGCGAATCTGAATGCCCACCAACGAGCCCAGAATGACGAGAATGACCAGCACCAGCAAAACTTCGATCAAAGTAAAGCCCGAACGGCGTCGGCGAGTAGACATTGCATTAACCTCCCACGAGTTTGTATTCATAACGTCTCGACGTCCGTTGTCAGTGGTCCATTGTCAGTTCCGACGGACCACGGACCACGGACTAAATCGTAGTACTCATCTTGATCACCGGCAGCAGGAGTGCGATCACGACGACCAGCACCGCGCCGGCCAACACCAACAACATGATCGGCTCCAGTAGCCGCACAAACAGGTCGAGCTGCCGCCAGGTGCGGTTCTCCAGTCCGTCGGCGATGTTGATCAGCACCGCTTCCAGTGTATTCGATTCTTCGGCCACCGCGATCATTTCCACGACGGTGCCGGGAAACTGCCCGGAGGCGGCCAAGGGCGCCGCCAACGATTCGCCGGCCGAGATGTTCTTGGCGGCGTTCTGCACGGCCAAGGCCAGCACGCGGTTGCCGGTCGCCTGGCTGGAGATTTCCAGCGATTTGAGAATCGGCACGCCGTTGTGCAGCAAGGTGCCCAGCACGCGGCAGAAGCGGGCCACCGCCAGGTTGAGCATGATCTTCCCCGCGCCGGGAATGCGCACGCGCCAGCGGTCGAGCCACAGCCGGCCCTGCTCGGTGGCCAATTTTGCCCGTGCGAAGAATCCGCCCGCCACCGCGACGACCACCACGCCCAGCCCCCAATGCCGCAAGAAGTCGCTGATGGCCAGCAGGCAATCGGTGACGGCGGGCAACTCGCCCCGCTCGCGCAATTGGGCAAACAGCTCGGCGAATTGGGGCACGAAAAAGATGACCAGCACCGTGACCACCGTCGAGCCGACGATGGCCAGAAAAATGGGATAGGCCATGGCGCCCAGGGTGCGGCCCTTGAGGTCTTCCTGTTTTTCGGTGAACTCCGCGATGCGGCCGAGCGCTTCTTCGAGAAAGCCGCCTTCGCTGCCCGCACGCACCATGTTCACGGCCATCTCGCTGAACACGCGCGGATAGCGCAGCATGGCGTCGCCCAGCGAAGTGCCTTCTTCGACCTGGGTGCGGACCTGATCCAGGATGTCGGCCAGCCCCGCGTGTGACGTTTGCCGCTTCAATACATCCAGCGACCGCAACAGCGGCACGCCGCTGCGCAGCAGGTCACCAAGCTGGGAGTAGGTGGTGGCCATCAACTGCGGGCGCACGCGGCGGCCGCGCCAGGTCTGGCTTGCCGCGCGCTGGGCCGAGACTTCCAGCGGAAACAGCGCCTTCTGGCCCAGCAGGCCGATGACTTCGCGCTCACTGGCCGCGGTCAAAGTGCCGGTGATCCGCTGGCCGGTGGAGTTTCGGGCGATGTAGGCGAATTCAGGCATTGGCAATTCTGGATTTTGGATTTTGGATTTTGGATTCGGTGCAGCAACCACTGCGGTCGAAAATCCAAAATCGAAAATCCAAAATCACTTCCCTCCGATCTTGTCGCTCTTCGCCACCCTCACGACTTCCTCGACGGTCGTTCGTCCGGTCAACACCTTTTTCCAACCGTCTTGCCGCAACGTGCGCATTCCGTCGTTCATGCCCGCTTGTTTCAACTTCCAGGCGCTGGCCCGATCGTGAGCGAGCTGCCGCACCGCTTCCGTCGTGACGAGCAGTTCATAAATGCCCATGCGGCCGCGATAGCCGACGTGCCGGCAGGCGCGGCAGCCGACCGTGCGGTAGATCGGCTGGCCGCCCTCGAGCATCTCGCCGAGCGGAAAGTCGGGCGGCACATCTTCGGCCGCCGGCGTATAGGGCTGCTTGCACTCAGCGCACAACCGCCGCACCAGACGCTGCGCCATCACCGCCTCCACCGTGCTGGCCACCAGGAACGGCTCGACGCCCATGTCGATCAAGCGCGTGTAGGCGCCGGCCGCGTCGTTGGTGTGCAGCGTGCTGAACACCAGGTGCCCGGTGAGCGAGGCCTGAATCGCGTTCTCGGCCGTTTCCAAGTCGCGGATTTCGCCCACCAGCACGATGTCGGGGTCGTGCCGCAAAATGCTCCGCAGCGAGGCGGCGAACGTCAGGCCGACCTTCGCGTGGACCTGAATCTGATTGATGCCTTCGAGCTGGTACTCGACCGGGTCTTCGGTGGTGATGATCTTGGTGTCGTTGTCTTTGATTTCGAGCAAGGCACTGTAGAGCGTGGTGGTTTTGCCCGACCCGGTTGGCCCGGTGACGAGCAAGATGCCGTGCGGCATCTGAATCAATTCCTTGAACGTCTTATATTGGTCATCGTCCATGCCCAGCTTTTGCAGCGAGAACTCCATCGAGCTTTTGTCGAGCAGACGCATGACGATGCCTTCGCCATGAATCATGGGGATGACCGACACGCGGACATCGACTTCGCGGCCCTTCACTTTGAGCTTGATGCGGCCGTCCTGCGGCAGACGCTTTTCGGCGATGTTGAGGTGGGCCATGATCTTCAGGCGGCTGATGATGGCCGCCTGGAAGCGATTGATTTCGGGCGGCGTCGGCTGGGCGTGGAGCAGGCCGTCGACGCGGTAGCGGACGCGCAGGCCCGACCCTTGCGACTCCAGGTGAACGTCGCTGGCCCGCAGCTCGATCGCTTCCAGCAGGATTTCGTTCACCAGGTGGACGACCGAGGCCTCCTGGGCCATCTCCGACAGTTCCGAGCCGTCGGTCTCGATCTCTTCCAGCAGTTCGACGCCGTCGTCGACCGACTTGGCCATCAGGCCGTCGATGGTTTCGCTGCCCACACCGAGGTGAGTCTTGATCAGCTTGCTGATCTCCATCCGGCTGGCCAGGACCGGTTCGATCGTCAGCCCGGTGGCGACGCCCAGTTCGTCGAGCGAGTAGAGGTCGAAGGGGTCGCTGGTGGCCACGACGAGCGAGCCGTTGCGGCGCTCGATGGGAAACAGCGCCTGGCGATAAATGAGCCGCGTGGGAAAGTGCTTCAGCAGGTCGAGATCGATCTTCGTCCCGGCGAGATCGACGAATTCCAGCCCGATCTCGGCCCCCAGGGCGGTCAGCGCGGCTTCCTCGCTTGCCAGGCCCAACTCGACGGCGATTTCGTCGATGCGCCGGCCGTCGACTTGGGCCTGCCGTGCCACGGCGAGCTGTCGCTCGTCAAGCACGCCGCGTTTGAGAAGGATTTCGCCTGCTTCCATCGTCCGCCGAAGGTCTCCCTCTCTCCGCCGGGCCGGCGTGGAGGTTATGGTTCAAATGCACCGGGCGGAGTACGGCATCGTCTGCCTCAGGCCGCCACCGCCCGGTTCGGTCGCGTCTCGAAGATACTGGCCCAACCGGCTGCCCGAAGCCGCTGGCGGGGTAAGTATTTAGTATCCCCAGGCTTGGCAGCGGTTACAACCGGCCGGTTGGCTCAGCGTGTACCGGACAAGCTGCGCCGCTCGGTCGCTGACGGAATGGGCGGCCGCGTGCCCGGCAGCAGGCGCCGCGCCGCGACAGGCGTGTCGTGTCCACGATGCTATTGGCGCGCTCGCAGGGCGTCTGCTTGCGAATGAAAAGCGCCGCGCGCGGCGTTTTTTACACCGCCTTTGCCTGGTCTGCCGCTTCGCGGCGCAACACAAAAGCGACACGCGCGCGTCGCTTTTGTTTTGCGCCGGCGTTGCGGGACGCGACCGCATTCGCCGTAAGTGCCAGCGCCGCCGAGCGTTGCGGCCGACCATGCCTCGGTGGCCGTTATCGTTTGAACCCAATCAGGGGCCGGTCGAGCACAAGCTCGAGCATCAACCGTCGATCGTCGCGAACGTCGGCGTCCGAGATGCCCCTTCGGCCGTTGAGAATCTCTGCCGCCATCGCTTCCACCGACGGCCATTGAGCGGCGTTGTATCGAGCGCGGGGCAGGTCGACGGCGAGCCAATAGGCTCCGCCGACAGCCGCCTGCAAAGCCAGACACGCGGCCGCCAAGGTTGGTTGTCGCGGGCCGAGCCGATCCAGGCCAATCCAAACACACACGAATAGGGCCGGCAACAGCGGCAACAGCAACCGCGCGCCCGTATCCATAGCGTGTGCCGCGATCAGCAACAGATAAAATGGCATGTACCAGGCAAACAGATCGTTTCCTCGCCGTCGCCAGCGAAACCAGCCGTACACCACCAGAGCACAGAAGGGCACGTGGACCAGCATGTTCACGTCGGTCCAATCGCCCGGCGTGCCGTGGCTCTTGAACAGGCCGGGCAGGCAGACGCGGCCCATGTCGCTGACGCACAGTTGCACGCCGCGCGAATAACTCTCCAGTGGCGACCGTGCCGCGTCGTGGAACTCGTCGGCATACGATCGGCCGCCAAGTTCAGCGGCCACCCTCCGCTCGTGTGCGACGAACAGCGCGACGGGCGTGCCCGCCGCGATTGCAATCACGGCCGACGCGACGGCGGCCTTCAACCACGACAACTTGCCGGCCCTGGCCTCCAGCCAGGCCCAGACCACGAAGGCGGGCACGATCATAGTGCCAACCGGGCGAATGATGCATAGCAGCGCGGTTAACGCCGCACCGGCGGCCAGGCGACCCCCAAAGAGCGAATGCAAATCGGAGGATGGCCTTCCTGGGCCGTCCCGTTCGTCCTTGGAAGGCCTAGGAAGGCCATCCTCCAGCCTCGCGCCAGCCAGGCTGCGCAGAATGTTTACCACCCAAATCAGCGCGCACATGAAGGCGATCTCGCTCAGCGGGCGGCGAAAGTGAATCCAGAAGCCGTGATTCACAACCGTGAGACCGGCCACCCAGATAGCGGCGTCGGGCGACACCTGCCGCGCCCAGTAATAGACGCCCAGCAGCAGCCCGACCGCGAGGAGCCATTGAAACATCGCGATGCCGAGGAACGGCCGGTTGTCGAACAGAAAAAACGGGCTGATCAGGGCGGGGTAGCCCGGCGAATACCAGAGCAGGGGACTGCCGAAATTGGTCGGGCCGGTTCCACGGGCCAGGCTCCGCGCCATCGACAGGTACGATGCCGAGTCGATCGACGAATACCACCACGGGTCGATCTGCACCGCGAGCAGTATCGCGCAGACCGCCAGCACCGCTCTGGGCCGCGACGGGCAGTTGGCAATCCATTGCTTGACGACATGCATTGAGAATCCTGCGTGCTGGATGCCCCGTCCGCTTGCGGAGCAAGCGGGCTACGATTCGCCGAACCGCCGCGCGATCACACAACTTGCCTGGCCTTGCGGCGTGAAGCTGAGATTCATGCAATTGTCGCCTGGATCGCCGGGTGCCGCGGCAACCACGTTCAGCCGGCAATCGGGATCGGGCGTCTTGTAATTGAGCACCGGAAAAAGCTGCCGATGTTTCAGCGCCAGCGTGCTGGCGATCAATTCGACCAGGCCGCCGCCGGCCCCCAGATTGCCGAAATAACTCTTGGCCGCGGTCACCGGCACATGGTCGGCCTGCTGGCCAAACACGTCGCGAACCGCCCGCGATTCATACACGTCGCTGTGGCGTGTGCCGAGGCCGTGGGCGTGAAGATGGCCGACGTGCTGCGGCGTCAGGCGGGCCTCACGCAAGGCCGCCCGCATGCTGTTCGCCAGCGCCAGCGTGCAATCGGCGGTCAGGTCACGGCCGCTCACCGCCGAGGAGGCCGCGGCCACGACTTCGCCATAGATCGTGGCCCCGCGTTTTTCGGCCGATTCGAGCGACTCCAACACGACCGCGCCGGCTCCTTCGCCCAGCACCATTCCGCCGCGGTGCAAGTCGAAGGGACGAGCGGCCTGGGTAGGATCGTCGCCGCCCTCGGCGAGCCTCTCGGCCAAGGCCGCATGCACCGCCTTCATCGGGTGGACGCGCGTGCCGGTGGCGCCGGCGATCATGGCGTCGGCGTGGCCCCGCACGATGACCCGAAACGCCTCGCCGACGGCCAGGTTGCCCGACGCCTCGCGGTGCGTGAGCGAGTTGTTCGGCCCCCGCAGGTCATTATAAATCGCGATGTGGCTGGCGGGCATGTTCGGCAGGTATTTCAGCAGCCAGAGCGGGTTCATCTTGCTCATGCCCTGCGTGGCCCAACGCGAAAAATGAAACTGCCCCGCGTCGTCGAGGCAATCGACGACGCCCGCCGTGAACTCGTCGGGCATGGTGAGCATATAGTCCGAGCCGAAAACAACGCCGGTGCGATCGGGGTCGCACTTGCCCAGGCCGAGCCTGGCGTCGCCCAGGGCCAGTTGCGCCGCCGCCACCCCCATCTGGCACTCGCGGCACATGATTTTCAGCCCCTTGCGGACCTGCTTTTTTTGTTCGCCTTCCAGCGGGCCAAAGTTGTCGACGTGTCCGCTGAAGTCGCGTGCTTCGGCGGCAAAGTTGACCGGCAACGCATCCGGCGGCAGCGACGTGATCGGCCCCACGCCGCTGCGGCCGTTCGACAGATTCTGCCAAAGAGCCTCTTTGCTGTTGCCCAGGGGAGTGATGAGCCCGATGCCGGTGATCACCACCCGCACGTTGCGGCGCTCGCTTGTGTTGACAGGCATTTCGTATCCGGCGCCGACGGGCAGCCAGTCGCTTGTAGAACCGGTGAGAAAACGGGCAGACGGGGTATTTTATGCAGCCGGCTGCCGGGCGTCGAGGCGGATTTGAACCCTGAACCCTGAACCCCGAACTCTGAACCCTACACGGCTAATAGCGTCCGTGATAGGTCTTCACGTCGCGCATGCCGCTGCGAGACGTGTCGGGCGTCTGGCCGACCTTGCCTCGATTGTCGATGAACACCAGCAGATCGGCGCGCGGCGGGCCCGTGAGACCCGGAACCAGACCGTTCGGCTTGCCGGGCACCGGCGTCGCCACGACGCCCAGGCCCACGAGCAACACCTGGTCGGACGGCCAGCGAAATCGCTCGTGCAGCCCGAAATGCGCGATCTGCGGCACGTGGACCTCGGCCTGCTGCCGAGGATTGACCGCGTTGCCCGCCGGCACCGACACGCGGACCAGCCGCTCGAGCTGATCGATATTGCACTTGATCACGGCGTCGACCAACCGCCCGTCGAGCGTCATGAGCGGGCTGAGTTCCAATGAGAACCCTTCGTCGAACTGCGCGTTGTCAGGCTCGTAAGAGGGAATCCGCTCCGGACGCAAGACAAGGTTTCTAACATAGGGGCGTGGCCGAATGGCCGAGACCGTGGTCGATTGGCCATTGTTCACCAGCAGATGCGGCGAGCTGTGCTCGCGGAAATCGTTCCGCTTGCTGAGCTCGGAAAGCACCAGCGCGGCGTCTTCCTTATGCAGCAGCCAGGCCTGAATTCCTTGGGTTTGCGTGGGCACGGAGTGCAACATCGGCTGGAACTTGGCCCGCCAGTTCGGACTTCCCACGGTAATGACTCGCAACCCGAATGAGTTCGCTTCGGCCTCGCTGCTGACGAACCGGTCGACGATCTCTTCCACCACCGCCTGCACTTCGGGCGTGTGATAGGCCGTCACCGTGCTTTGGTCGGCATAGAGCAGCGAACAGATGTCGGAATGCCAGGTTTCGTAGCCCGTCTCCCGCAAAATCCAGTCGATGACGGACTGTTCCGGGCGGTTGGTTGAGGTGACCCGCACCGTGTAGGGCCGGATGTTGTAGGTGCGCCACACTTGGCCGGCCTCGTTGGGCAATCCGCTGGGTGCCTGCGAATTCTCATCGCGGGTCCGGCGGGGAGCTTGGGCCAGCCGTTCGGTGCGGGCGGGTCCGGCCGGTTCGCCGGCCCCGCGCGCCGGCTTGCTCAGCACCTTTTTGCTGATTGCCGCTCCGCGCGGCTTGCCCGGCGGCGCGGCCGCCCGGCCGGGTCCGGGCATGGTTTCATGGGTCGCTTCCTCGGTTGCTTCCGGCAGGCCGTCCTGGCCGATCACCGGGCAAACGACGGCGGTCGCAACGTTGATGCATCCAAACGTAATCATGAGGCGCCATGCGCCCCGGCGGAATCGCGAAGACATGTTCAGCCTCCATCTGGCTGTTTGAAGAGGGGAGGCGGAGTATAGAGCGGTCGGCGCAGCCCGGCAAGACCGACATGAACGGCGTCTTGACCGCACAAAAAGGCCTGGCGGACGCAGCGCGAGACACACTGGAAGATGCCGACTTCGGTTTCGTAAATGATCTGGCGACCGGCATAGGCAGGCATGTGAGCACCGCTGATTGTTCGCGTCAATGTACATCGGGTTCAAAGCCTGTCGCGCGGCGCGACGAACGGCTCCGGGCGTCGGATTCTTTGGCAGGTTTGCTCCGCCCGCCGGACCTGAATAGACTATGGGCGTCTTATTTCGGCTTCTCTATTGCTTCGGCCCATATAGTTCATCGCAAAGCCAAGTGCGATACGCGACTGAGGTGCATGCATAATGCGCGGCAATCAAGCTAAGTTAATAGAACAGTGGTTCACAGAATACAGCCAGGACGGCGATTTCGTGTACGAGGGAAGACCTCTCCCGTACACCGTCATGGCACCCGCAAAGGCAAGGGGGCGTATCGTGTTCGCGACAAAACCTGGCTATGCCGCACAAGCCATTTATGAGTCTAGCGAGTATGCGTCAATCGGTTTGATTGGCCGCTATGGCCTTCCATGCCGTTTCGATTTGGCATGGATTCGCGATGTCGCTGCCAAACACCAGTTATTTTTTCTTGGGGATATGGATCATCCTGACCTCATGATTTTTTGTTGGTTACGTGCGCGTCTGCATCCAAAACGAATCGAACATCTCGGTGTTAACGATGCTTACTTGCATCAGCTTCAAGTCCAATTGCCGGATTCGTTCATAATGCGATGCTCGCGGTCCGAACGAAGATCCCTTCCTGTCCTGCAAAAGGCATTTCCCGACCTATGCAAAACGGTGGGAGTCAATTGCGCCCGAATGTTGGAGCAAGGCCAAAAAATCGAACTAGACGCAGTCAAGAGCGCGTTGGGAGCGTTCACACCACTTTTGCGCCCTCTTATCGCCTCACGAAAATGAACTGGCCTCGTCAGCGGAGTTCGGGGGTGAATGAGTCACTCCCAATGCGGCACAACTTGCCTCTGGATGATCGATCTCAACGCGGACACAGGTATTGAGTTCGACCGTGAAAGGCTTGAACGGTCTGCGACGTATCATCGCCAGTAACACTTTCTGAGAATTTTCCGTGGTCATTGGTTTTCCTTTCTCCGAATCGTGCCCTGAATCCGATCGCCGAGGTCCGCGGCTGGGAAGCCCGTCAGCTTCACGATACTTGACGAGGGGGATCCGGTTCCAGCCCCGCGTGACGCAAGCCCTCCGCGTGATGCCGAAACGGCGGGCACATGCTTCACACCACGGCGGCCGGCCCAACAGCGCTCTCGAGCACGCTGCTTGGCTGATTGCTTCCTCGCCGCACGTAACCGAGCGCGAGCGGGGCGCCTGCCCGCGGCGAAAATGCCGCTGACGTGACGTGACCCGCCACGTGGCCCGACGCCAACAACTCCGCGCCGGGCGAAGGCACCTGTTCGCCTTCGTATCTCAGCCGCACGAGCGTCTTGTTGACATGCCCCAGCGCGTCGATGCGGGCCACGGTCTCCTGGCCGATGTAACAGCCTTTGTTGAAGCTGATGGCCAGCGCGTCGCGGCCCACCTCCTGCGGCAAGTTCTGATCGCTGATGTCGATGCCGTACCAGGGAAAGCCGGCCTCGAGCCGCGCGGCTTCGAGCGCCGCCGAATCGCAGGCGATCGCGCCTTGCGAAATCAATGCCTCCCGCACAATGGCCTGCGACGCCCGGCCGAAGAGCAGCAAATACCCGCCGCTCCGTGTGATGTCGACGCGGACCAGCGTGACGGGCTCGCCGGCCAGCAGCAACTCGGTGCTGGCCAGGCGTTCGCGCGGCAACGTGCCGGAGGCGATCTTTTCCAATACCGCACCGCTGCCGTCTCCGGCAACGAGCAACTCGGACCAATCGCCGCCCCGGTCGTGCAACTCGACTTTTTCGCGAATCAAATAGCGGTTCAGGTGATTGAGCAGGAATTCGTCCTGGGCGGCAACGGTCTCGATGATGAACGATTCGCGCCGGCAAATCAGGAACACGTGGCCGCGCACGTGCCCACGGGCGTCGAGCAAAAACGCCTCGCAGCCGCTGTCCGGCTGCAAGCGTTTGACGTCGTTGGTCGACAAGTTGTGCAAGAAGCCGGCCCGGTCGTCGCCCGTCACCTCGATGCGAGTGCGGTGCGTGAAATCGACAAGCCCGGCCGCTTCAGTGAGCGCCTGGTATTGTTGCTCGAAGGTTTGCATAGGAAGGATGAGCGATGAGGGACGAGGGATGAGGGATGAGGGATGAGGCAGCCTCCGATGTCGAATTCCTGAACCCTGAACCCTGAACCCTATTCTTGTGCTGCCGGAACCACATACTGCGCATTCGACAGCACGATGCAGGACTCATGACGCCGGGCCAGCCGGCCGACGTCGCCCGGCTCGCTGATGTGCGCCATGCCGAGATCCTCGACCAACGATTCGTCGAGCCGGCTGAGCAAATAGACCCTGGCTTGCTCGGTTGCCCGTGCCAGCTCGATTGCCTCCAGCGCGTCGACGGCATGCTCTCGCCGAATACTTTTGACGAGCAGTTCGCGGTCTGCCAGACGCGACAGGCCCGTCACCGCCGGACCAGGCTCGACCGCCAACTCCGTGCAGACCGCGATCGCCCCACCATCGGCCACCAGGCACGATGCCGCGGCCAGCGCCCGGGCCAGGTTCTGCCACGTTTGCTGCTCGCGGCCGCCGGCGAGCGAAGCCACCACCAGACTGGCCCGACCAGGCACGCCGCACCTCCACGCCGATTCGTAGGCCAAGCGGCCGGCCCGGAACACTGCCGGGATCTCGCCGGCCAGCACTTGCAACAACCCGCCGCCACCACCGGGCAAAGCCTGCACCGTGAACTGTGTGCCCAGCAGCCACCCCACTTCATCGATTTCTTCTCGCTGCTTCGCCGCCTGTTGACGCCGCGCGCCGGCTGCCGGCTTGTGGAACCGCGATTGCGTCCGAGCGTCGGAGAACGTGGGAAACAGCCCGCCATACTGGCCGTAGTAACCGATCGTCGGCTCATGCCGCAGACAGCCGATCGGCACCACGAGATCGGCGTCGAGCAGCGTGCGGTTCATATACACCGGCTTGCCCTCGTGGTTCGACGCCAACAGCGACAAACTGCCGGCCGCATCGGGAGCGTGGACTTCCAACGCCACTTCGTCGCGCCAGGCGTCGGGCAACAAGCTGCGCGGGTCGCGCTCGCCGGCGGCCACGGCGGCCGGAGGGATGAGCACGGCAAGCTGGTCGGCCGACGCGCCGTGCTCCACAAGATAGTTGGCCACCGCCGCCACCAGGGCCGTCGCCTGCGGCACGCCGTGCTCCAAGGCCAGCACAATCCGGTCGCCGGGCACGGTCGCCCGTGCCAGCGCCGGAAAGTTCAGCGGCTCGTCCAGCGCGGCGGCAACCGCCGCCGCGGGATCGTCAAGCACTCCGCCACGCGGCTCATTGAAGACCGCCAGCAACGTCTCGTCCGGAAGATCGAGACCGACGTGTGACTGGGCGCCGTAAGGCAGAACGCAAGACATTGGGCAAGATACATTAAACAGGGAAACCGGTGACAGCGATGTCCGTCGAACAATGGTATCGGACAGCCCCTGTGCGTCAAGAAGCCGAGCTGGACCCGGACCGGCATTTTCCGCATGATGCCGCACCTGCCGGCAACGTTGTGGCTGGACCGCGCCGGTGTGGCCGGGCCCGACGGATCGACCCGTCACCGAGTGTTCGACCTGGCCTATGTCCGGTCGTTGCCGGCTTTCACGATCATGGCGTTGAACGCGCATGACTCGCCCTCCGGACGACCAATCGTCGGCCGCTGCCGCTCGATGCTCTCGATGACATACGACGGGCGTCCCTGAATCTGCTGATGCATCCGCGCGAGATACTCGGCGAACACGGCTAGCACCGAGAAATGCATCGCCTGCAGCAGGAAAGCCACCGCCGCGACCACCGCGGTGCCCGAAAGGGGTCCGTTCGCATACCACTGGACTGCCGCGTACGTCGCCAGCGCGCAGCCGATGACGAAAGTCAGGAATCCGCAGAGAAGCCCCAGACGCAGCGGACTGGCCGAAAACGACACAACCGCGTCGATGCCTAGTCTCATCATTTTGGTGAACGGCCACTTCGTCACGCCGCTGAACCGCGAATCGCGATCGAATTCGATCGCCACCTGCTGAAACCCCATCCAACTCATCATGCCGCGCACAAATACAGGACGTTCTGGCATCGATAAAAAGACTTCCAGCGCCCGACGGCTTATGAGCCGGAAATCGCCGGTGTCGTCGGGGATGCGCACTTCTGCCAGCATATTAAGAAGCCGGTAGAACGCGGCGGCGGTAAAGCGCTTCCACGCCGATTCGCCGCGGCGCGAGCGCCTTTTGCCGTAGACCACGTCGGCGCCGTCGTCCATCAGTTCGAGCATGGTCGGCAAAAGCTCTGGCGGATCTTGCAGGTCCGCGTCAATGATCAGCACTCGCTCGCCACGCACCGTGCTCAAACCGGCCACGAGCGCCGCCTGTTGGCCGAAGTTGCGAGAAAGGTTCACCCCGACCACCGACGTGCTTTGCGCGACGAGACGGCAAATCTCGCTCCAGGTGGCATCAGTCGAACCGTCGTTGACAAAGACGATTTCAAACGGCTTGAACAACTCGCCACAGGCCGCTTCTGCGGGCGTTCTTCCTGGAATAAGCCTGCCACCAAGCCAGCCCATTCTTCACTCCGCTTCGGCATGCATCGCCTCCTCGCGTTGGTTGAGCTTGGTCAAATCCGGCATATCCGCGTCCCATCGCAGGCTGTCGATTCGCAATTCGGCCAGCCGCCGGCGCGCATAATCGCAAGCTTGCTTTTGCGCGAACATCAGCTTGCAAAAGTAATCGGCGGGCACATACATGTCGCCCGTGTCGGCGATGCTGGCCGCGTGACAGCCGCCGTTGCAATGCGCGGCGAGCTCGCACGAGTGGCATTTGATGCGCGGCGCTTCGCTGTGGTCGAGCAGCTTGAGCCGATTCTCCGGCCGGCTGAAACCGGAGTCTACGGAACCCAGCGGCAGCGGCGCGGCGGCGCTTCCGCCCTTCGCGCCCCAGGCGAGCTTCGAACAACCGTGCAAGGTGCCATCGGGCGCGATCGCCAGCCGACCGCTTCCGGCTCCGCACCCCCACGCGCTGCGCCGGCTGTGGGCGAAAGCGGCGTCGAGTTGACCGAGCTCGAAGAGGCCGATGCGAATTCGGCGGCTGCGCTGGACCACCCGTTGCTCGACGAAATAATCGAAGGCGTCCATCAGCCCCTCCGCATAGTCGGCAATTTCGCGGTCTGCCCAGGCAACGTGCGTGGCGAAACCGATGATGAACTGATTGATCGCGAGATCTTCGTGCAGTGCCCGCACGTCGTCGCCGAGTTGCGCGGCCGATTGCGGCGTGATGGTCATGCGCGCCCCTTGCCAGTGCTGGTAGCGCTTGAGCATCTTCATCTTCGCGGCCACGATCTGGAAGGTTCCCGAGCCACCGAGCGTGCGGCGGTGCCGATCGTTGGTGAGCTGGGCCCCGTCAAGACTGAGGCAGTAATTGACGCCGTTGTCGCGGAAGAACCTCGCGTGCTCCTCACGAATCAGTACACCGTTGGTCTGCATATCGAAAGTGACGCTCTTTGCTCGCCGCCGCGCGTGGTGACCTGCATAACCGACAACATCTTGGATCAGGTCGACCATCAGCATCGGCTCGCCGCCCATGAACGTCACGGCGACCCGGGGCGCGTCGCGGCTGGCGTCCATGAGTAGATCGACGGCCGCACGCGCCGTCTCGAGAGTCATCGAAGTGTGGTGGTCGGCGCCGTACTCGAAGCAGTAGCTGCAGCCGAGGTTGCATGCCTCAGTCACGATCAGCTCGAGGCACTGGACCGGAGGAGCCCAGGCCTGCAGCGCCAATTGGTGCGCAAGCCGAACCGTCGGCCGGTTTGCCATCGTCAGTCCTGACGCCGCTTCACGAAACATCTCTTACTTTCCCACAATTCACGAAAGATCGAACATTCTGATTTGCTACGATGGCGGCGGTGGGCTGTACTGAGTGGTGCTAGACGGACAGCCGCTGTACTGGCCGGAGCAGTTGACTTGGTTGTCGCACGCGAAGGTGCCCTGCGTCTGGCATGAGAAACTACCAGAGTTGTTAATCGCGTCGCCGCAATTGAACTGTGCGTTCAGGTTGCAGTCGAAGTCGTCGCTCCCGTTGCAGGTGAAGTAAACCACGCACTGAAAGTTTGCGCCCACTGCGTTGGGGCCCGCGCCGCAAAGGAAGTCGCCGGGATTACCGTCGTTGCCCGGTGGGTTGTAGGGATTGTTGTTGCAGCCGGTCGCCCCGGTGGCTGTGCATCCGAAATTCTGGACGCAGGTATTGCCGGTCATGCAAAAAAAGACATGGCCACTCGTGCAGTCAAACCCAACGTCGCAGTTGAAAGTGCCATCGCACAGATAGTCTAATTCGGTACTACACTGGAACCCACAGCCGTCGGCCGTAGTGCAGTCGAATCGCGAGCAGTCGTACACCGCGGTTGTGCAGTCATACACCTGGCTGCCGTCCGCACCGCCGCAATTATAGGCACCCTTCCCAGCACAGTTGAAATTGCTGCCGTCCGAGCAGTTAAACGTTCCGAAGCCGCCTTGGCCGCAATTAAAGCCATTGGGAAACAGCGGCGGACCACAAGTGAAGTCCGCGTCTGCGCATGGGAAGTTTACTGTTGGGGGAACAGCGTTATTGCAGCCGTTTCCTACTTTGGTCTCGCCCACGTACAACTGCGTTGAGAACTTCTCGGCGGCGGCAATGCCGCGCCAGGTATCAGTGGCAAGCTGCGAAAGGCGGGAGCGCGCCGCCAGCCGCCGCATCACGGCGCTCAATACCTTGGCGTCGCTGAGGGCGTCAGAAACGTGTCTCGCGATCGTGTCCTGCCTGGCCTCGTCGGCTATCATTGCTCGGTTCCTTAAGGATCGAAGTGGATTCTGTTGGGATTTGCGCAGCCCGCGAACCGCGCCGAGCGCCTTACCCCTGGTCGCTGAATGTGAGGCGGACCCGTGCAGGGTGCCCTTCCGCCACAGTGAGCACAAACATCGGGCAATTCGGTCCCGGGCCCACGGGCAGGCTTACGGGGCCCAATGACACAATTC
This sequence comes from Pirellulales bacterium, assembly GCA_035533075.1. NCBI lineage: Bacteria > Pseudomonadati > Planctomycetota > Planctomycetia > Pirellulales > Pirellulales bacterium. The sequence goes on from DATLUO010000091.1 coordinate 91,469, forward strand.
CGCGTTCCTGGATTCGCTCATCCGTATAGTCAATCTGGTCGCTCGCAAGCACCCTCCCCGTTGCGTCGAGCACCTCGACCGTCAACCGCCTCCGCGCATCTGGAATGATCGGGCCCTTCGATTCGAATTCGACGCCGAACGAGAGGTGGCCGCGCGGTACATGGAGCGCATTGATCATTAGCTTTATGGGCCGGACCAACTCACACGCGTTTTCATCCAGCGGAACGTCCCAGTGCGCGTCGGGAGGCTTGGAAGGCGGCCAATCGACCAGAATTTCGCATGCGCGGCGGTTCCAACGCCGCGCGATACTGCGCACGACGGGCACGTGCAACAACGCAGCGAGCAGCGCCAAAGCCGCCAATAACCAGCGGCGACGGCTTACGCGTTTTGCCGGAGGGCCCGACGCGCCGGAGCCGGGCGCTTCGCTCCGCGATTCGTTTTTGGCCGGTCCGGATTCGTACACGATCTTCCCTCCTTCGATGAATACCGGCATCACGACTCGACGCACGGCCCGCCCATGTCGGCACGAAGCGTATCGGGTCCGGTGAGAAGATCGTCTCCTTCGCCGGCCCCAAAAATCTCGCGCGTGCGTTGGCGCATGTAGGCGTGTACTCGCTGGTTAATGAATACGATTCGGCAGCCCAGGTCGTCCGGGTCAAAAATGCTCCCCGTTGCCTTATAATTGACGGCCGGGCAACCGCCGCCGCAGACCTCGTTGAATTCGCAGTTTCGGCACTTCTCGCGCGGCCCGACCGCGGTGTGCATGAACTGCAAACGATTGTCGATGCGCGTGAAGCCCTGAAAGACATTTCCATACGGCAGCACCCCGTTGTGCATGCCTGTGATGGTCGCCAGTTTGGAGCAGCCGTAGATGTCGCCGTAAGAGTCGACGCAACAGCGCCCTCGCCCGGCGCCGCACCCGAATGTGGCGTGGCCGTCGGCTTCGCCGAGCTCGCCTTCCTCGAACAGGCTCATGCGGAAATACTGCTTGTGGAACTTCTTCTCCAAATACAACTCGCAGAGTTCATAGAGGGCCTGCTCGTAGCGCGCGAGGTCGCTCACCGTCCAGGGCAGCCCGTGGGCGTAGCCCAAAATGAACTGGTTGATTCCGCGGCGGTGCAACTCGTCGACGCTCCGCGCCAGGTTCGGCCCAGATTCGGGCGTGACGCTGATCTTGGCGCCCAGCCAGGGCTGAAACCGCTTCATGATTGGCAACTTCGCCGCCACGACTTCGAAGCTGCCGCGGCCGTTGGCGAACTTGCGATAGCGATCGTGGTCCTCCTTGCCGCCATCGAGGCTCAGCAAGTAGTTGACTCGTGCCTTGGCGAGCCAGGCGGCCTTTTCCTCGGTCATCAAGGTGCCGTTCGTGGTCATGTCCCAGTGGATCGTCTTGCCACGCTTGTTGGCTTCAGCGGTCGCATAGGCGTGGACGCGCTTCATCAAATCGAAGCGCAACAGCGGCTCGCCTCCGAAGAACAAGATCGTGATGGACTTCGTGGGGCCTGATTCCTCCATCAGGAAGTCGATCGAAGCGATGGCGGTTTCGTCCGACATTTGATGCGGATTTTTGTCTTTCTCAAAGCAGTACGAACAGCGCAGATTGCACTGGTCGGTGAGGATCAGCTCCATGTAACAGAGCCGGGGCATCCGCCGCGCGACCTGGTTGCCGCGAACCGCCTCGGCCAAGGAGCCAAGTGTGGCGGACTCGTCGCGCGGCCGGCCTCCGCCGCCACCGCAGCCCGCGCCACAGCCGGAAGTCATCGTCGTGTTAATGATGGGAAGCGCGCTCACGGTCATTTTTTTGACTCCTGCATTACGCGGTCGGGACGGGCGCCGCGGCATTGGCGGCGATGCAAAGCGCAGGCTGAACCAAGGCGCGGCCGGCGATTCGGCGGCGGCCCAAAACGCCGGCGAACGGTCGTCGTATACCGAGCGGACCGGCTCGAAAGTCGCCAGGGCCTGCGCCTTTTCGGGCCACGGCGGCGCGGCGCGAACGCCCCAGTGCCGCTGCACTTTCAGCATCGCCAGCGGCTCGCCGAAGGCCCAGTTTTGATAGGCGATGAAAGCCGCCAGACCCCAGCAGGCCAGCGGCAGATAGAGCGCGAGCCGCGGGCCGGCCGAGCGAAGCCGCCTGCTCGCGCGACGCAAAACGTGGACCGCGAAAGGCGCCAAGAGCGCCACGCCAACCGGCCGCGCCGCAGTCGCTAGGCCCACCATGAGGGCGATCGCCCAGAGCGGCCAGCGACGTTGCATGGCGTACATCGCCAGCACCAGCAGCAGCAGGCACGTCGACTCGCTGTAGGCCAGGCGAAAGAAGCAACCCGTCGGGCACAGCGCCGCGGCCAGCACCGCCCAGTCGGCCAATTCGCGGGTCGGGCTTTCCACCATCAGCGGCCCGGCGCTGCTTTGCGCCGGACGCGCACCAGGCGTGAGCGGAACGCCGTGGAGGGCGTTCCCTACAGGGGCGCCGGTCGGTGCGGGGCGTATAGCATGTGGTATCGGCGCCCGGCCACGAACGTAGAGGGTGAGCATGCCGAGCGCGGCCAGGAACGAAACGTTGGAGACCATCACTAGAGCGGCTTCGGCCGGAATGCCGGCGATTTCCATGACGTCGCGCCCCAACAGCGGATAGACTGGAAAAAAGGCGGCGTTGGAGCGCGTGCCGGGGTCGTAATGATACCCCTCGGTCGCGATCTGCGTGTACCATCGCCCGTCCATCCAACGCAGCGCGGCAGCCAAATCGCCGCGATGCGATTGGGGGGCCGAGGCGGGGCGCAGCAGGCAGAACCCGAACGAAAAACCGAGCGCCGCCAACAGGCCGGTCAGATACCAGTAGGCCACCGCGCTCAGCCAGAGATTAAATAAACCGGCCGTAGCGCCTTCGGCGTTTCCGTGGTCCCCCTCGTCGACGGCAATGGATGACATAAGTTAAGTGATGGCAGCGGAAGGTGAGCGGCTTCGTATCTCTCCACCATGTAAGACCGACGCCGCCTCCCAAACAGTCACTCTGGAAATCCTGACCTACGACGCAGGCCGTAGGGCAGAACGCAAGACATTGGGCAAGATACATTAAACAGGGAAACCGGTGACAGCAATGTCCGTCGAACAATGGTATCGGACAGCGGTCGGGCGTCAAGAAGCCGAGCTAGACCCGGACGGACGGTTTACGCATAATGCCCGCCGCGCGCTGCAAGGAGGATGGCCTTCCCAGGCCGTCACGAACGCGTGCTGACGGGCTAGGAAGCCCATCCTCCTTGTTCGTTCCCCCAAACCTCAACCCCATCCGCGCCCCATGCACCGACTTATCAACCGCCGTCGTGCTCTTTGTTCCCTCTATCGCGTGGCGTTGTTCTTGCTGCTCTTGCCCGGCTGCAAAAAGCCACAGCCGGCTCTGCCGGAGCTGACTTCGGCGTCCGAGATCCTGGAGCGAATGGTGGCGGCCTACCATGAGGCGCAGAGCTATCAAGACAGCGCCGAGGTGCGGCTGCACTTCAAGAAGTCGGGCGACAAAGACAGCGTCGTCGATGAAAAATGGGACTACTCCGTCGCGTTGTCGCGGCCCAACAAGCTGCGGATGCACGTCTATCAATCGGTGGTCGTATGCGACGGCAAGCATCTTCACGCCGTGCTCAACCTCGACGAAGTGCGCGGTCAGGTGCTCGAACTGCCGGCGGCGGAAAAGCTGACCGCACAAAGCGTGTTCGAGAGCGAGCCGTTGCTGGGCCAGGTGTTGACGCAGGGCGGAGCGGCGGGACCGCCGGTGATTCTGCCGCTGCTGTTGGAAGAGGCGGCGTTGGAGCCGGTGCTGGAAGGCGCCGAGAAGCCGACGCTGCTGCCGCCCGAAACCGCCGACGGCGAGCTGTGCTACCGCGTCGAGGCCAAACGCCCGGACGGCAAGCTGGTGTTCTGGATCGACCAGAAGAGCTTCGCGCTGCGCCGCATCGAATATCCGACCGCCGAGTTCCAGAAAGGCGTCGAGGAAAAAGAAGGCCGCGTGACCGAGCTTTCGCTCACCGTCGAGTTCACCGGGGCAAAGCTGAACGCCGACGTGGAGTCGACCGCCTTCAAGTTCGAGGCGCCCCACGATGCCCGGTTGGTGCAGCAGTTCATTGTGCCGCCGCCGTTGTTGGGCCAGAAGATCGGCGACTTCAAGTTCCGCGGCCTCGACGGCGAAGAGATCACCCGCGAATCGCTGGCCGGCAAGGTGGCCGTGCTGGAATTCTGGGCCACGTGGTGCGAGCCTTGTATGAAGAATCTGCCCAGCGTCGAGCGCGTGGCCGACCGTTATCAGGAGAACGACAAGATCGTCTTTCTGGCCGTGAGCGTCGATAACGACCAGATTGCCGACGATGCTGTGCGTGAAAAGTTCGCCGAGAACAAGTTCACGCTGCCGATTGCCCGTGACCCGAACATTGCCGCGCGCGAGGCGTTTTTGGTTGAGTCGCTGCCCACGATGGTGGTGCTCGGCCCTGACGGCGTCGTGCAGGATTACGAGAACGTGCTCGACCCGGAGCTGACCGACACGCTGCCGCCCAAGCTCGACAAGCTGTTGGCCGGCGAAAGCATTTTCGAAGAAGCGCTGCGCGAGTACGCCGCCCCGGCGCCGTCGGGTAGTCAGACGGAAGCGGCCGTGGCGGCGGCCGAGATCGCTCCGGCCAGCGGTCCGCAAAAGCTCGCTATGTCGTCGCTATGGACCTGCCGCGACCTGACCTCGCCCGGCAACGTGCTGGCAACCAACGGGCCTGACGGACGTGGCCGCCTGTTTGTGCTCGACAATTGGCAGACCGTGGTGGAGCTCGATGGCGACGGCAAACCGGCCGCCCGGCACCGCCTCGACCTGCCGAAGCAGCCGGAAGAAGCGGTGGTCAGCTTTCTGCGCACGGCGGTCGATGGCCAGGGGCGGCGCTATTTCGCCGGCTCGGCCAACGGCGTGCGGCAGCTTTTCGTATTCGACGCCGATTGGAAGCGGCTGCTGACCTTTCCCACCGACGGCACGCATCCGGGCATCACCGACCTGGTGTTTGCCGATCTCGACGGCGACGGCGCTTTGGAGATCAACGTCGGCTTTTGGGGGCCGGCGGGAGTGCAAAGCGTGTCGCTCGACGGAGAGCGCCGCTGGAAGACCCAGACGTGCGAAAACGTTCTCAAGCTGGCCGCTTTGACGGGCAATTCGGAGGGCCCCGCGGAATTGCTGGCGACGACGGCGATGGGCAGCGTCGTGCCGATCGACAAGCAGGGTCACGAACGAAAGCCGTGGCCCGCCGGCAAACGGTTTGTCCAGCTCGTCTTTACGGCCGACCTCGACGGCGACGGCGCCAGCGAAATCTGCGCGATTGGCCCCAGCCAGACGGGCGACGAGATGCGGCCCGGCGACAACGCCGCGTTCGGTCTCGATCGCACGGGCAAAGTCGTATGGCAATATGACTTGCCGTCCGGCGTGCCCGCCAGCGGAGCTTTGGAATACGTCACCTCCGGCAAACTGGTTGGCGACACGGCTCAATGGGTGATCGCCGGCCCCGACGGCTCGGTCCACATTCTCTCTGCCGATGGCCAGCCCATCGACCGTTTCAACAGCGGCGTCTCGTTGACCGGCCTCGCCGTGGCCCAGTTCGACGGCACGCCGGCGTTGGTCTTCGCTTCGTCCGCAGGCATCGAGGCCCGCCGCTTCGAACAGGCGGATTAGGCATCGGCATCCCGGTGCTATCGATCGCGCGAACGCCGGAGGTAGACCAGGGCCAACCGCCGCTCGTCGTCGGTCCAGGCGTTGTCGATCGTCAGTCGGACCTCGCGGGCCATGCGCTCGACGTCGTTCCAGCCATAGCGCTGCGAGCATTCCGTGCGGACCGCCTCGCCCTGGCGAAAGCGAATCTTGTGGTGATCGATCTTGGCCGTCTGCTCGACCCGGCTCACAAGCTGCAACTCCACGCGCCGCGACGAACGGTTCCAGCAGGCCCGGTGCGCAAAGCGGTCGACACGGAACGTCGCCGAGAACTGCCGATTCAGGCTCACAAGGGCGTTGAGGTTGAAAGACCGCAATCGGTCTCCGTCGAAGTCGTGCAACTCGGAATCGCACCGCAAATCGACGCCCACCACGATGCCGCCGCGTTGGCCGCAAAGGCCCGCGGCGCCTTCCAGCAGACGCATTGCCGACGACGGCGACAGCGTGCTGAACGCCGAGCTCGAAACGTAGACCAGCAAGCGCGTGGCATGCGACCACGCGGCGGGCAAGGCAAAACAACTCGTGAAGTCGGCGCGCACGGGAATGGTCCGCAGCCAGGGCAACGTCCGACGTACGCGGGCCACGCCGAGCTTCAGTGAAGCCAGCGAGGCGTCGACGGCCACATAGGCGGCCGGCCGCGTAAGGGACCGCAACAGCGCCAGTCCCGCCCGCGACGTGCCGCTGCCGTAATCGACGACCACCGACCGCTTGCCGGCCATGCGTCGCAACTCCCTGCCCGACTCGCGGAGCAGTCGGCACTCGCGACGGACGAGCGAGTAGCCCTCCTGCTGGCCAATGCGGTCGAAGAGGCGGACGCCACGCGCATCGTAGAGCAACGACGAGGGAAGCTCCTTCTCGCTCTGAACGAGTCCCCGGACGATTCTCTCCTCCAGGTTCGCCGTGCCGGGCACAAGGTTGTAGAAGCGGACGGGCGATTGGGTGGCTTCGCAGTATCGCATGGTGAAACGCGAATGGGTGCAAAATAGAGAAGCGAGAAAATTCTGCGAAGCAAGGGCCATGCCCTGGTGCTGCCAATCCTGTGTGAAACTTTGAGCGGTTCCTTTATGCATCGCGATGAACTGCTAAGTCACCGGGCGGCACGAAGTTAGGCCGGCGGCAACCCCAGTCGCGAGAAAAAAAGAGGGCGAGTGCGCCACCAAGGGCAGCGCACTCGCTTACCAGACAGCCTGATTCCGGTGGCCCGCCAACGGCCAGGACGTGCCGGTGAAAGCCAGCATTACGTACCGGCATCGGGAGCCGGCGGGGGCGGCGGCGCTTGCGGGGCAGCGGCCGGTGGCGGCCCACTCATGCTGCCTGGAGCATAGCCGGGAGCGCCGCAGCCGGTGCCGGAACCGCTGACCGCGCCGCACGGCCCGGCGGTGCAGCCCGTATACACGGCGCCACAACAGCCGCGATTGCGCCGGTGGTGGCGGCCACCGCAGCGGTGCCGGGCCAAGGCCGTCTGTTCCGGTGCGATCAAGCTCATCGCCACCACGGCAACGAACGCCCCAAACATCAACTTTAGTCGCTTCTGCATTGAAATCCTCCATAACAAAAGGGCCAGTCAACAAAAAAGCCCGCGCGCCGCTCGGGCGCGTGGGCTGTCCTAGCTGAACTCAAAATGGTCCGCTGATTCCCTCACCGGTCACCGGTGTTTGTCGAATCCTAGCCGCCCTGGCCTCAAAGTCAAGCTATTCGGAAAAGTCCGCCCGGTCGGCTACAATAGCCGCATGCCGACGCGGTTGGCCACGTTGGCCATCCGCTGAATCCCCGACCGGCACGCTCCTCTTCCGCATCAACAGCATAATGTCTACCTGCCTCCTCAGTGTGGCCGTAGTTCTGGCCGCCGCCGGTGCGGCGCCGCAGTCTCCACCAAAGCTCTATGTGGCCAACTCGGCGGGCAACGACCTCCATATTGTCGACACGGTCACCAATCGAGTCATCAAGCGAGTGGAAGTAGGCCCGCAACCGCACGGCCTCGCGGCCACCGCCAAGGGCGATCAGCTTTTTGTCACCATCGAAAACACCGCCGGCGACGTCGGCGAGCTGCTGTGGTTCGATCCGTCTACCGATGCCGTCACGCGGCGGATGGCCGTCGGCCCTCGCCCGAACCAGCTTGCCTGCACGCCCGATGGCCGGTTGGCGTATGTTCCTTGCGACGACGCCTCGTGGTGGGTCGTCGATACGGTGCGGGGCGAGGTCGTCACGCGCATCGCCACGGGCGGCCGTCCGCACAACACGCTCTGTTCGCCCGATGGCCAGCGAATGTATTTGGGGCCGAAGGGATCGTATCACGTGTTGATCGCCGACGTGGCGTCGCACCGCTTGATCGGCGAGATACCGCTTTCCGACGCTCCGCGGCCGATCGTGCTCTCGCGCGACGAAAAGCGGCTGTATGCCAACGTCGATACGCTGATCGGCTTCGAGGTTTGCGACGTGCCGGCCCGCAAGGTGATTTACCGCGTCGCGGCGGAGGTGCCCGACGAGCTGCTGCGCCAGCCGAGCCGCAGTCACGGCATCGGGCTGACGCCGGACGAGAAAGAGCTATGGATGTGCGACGTGTTTCACGACCGGACGTACGTCTTCGACCTGACCGTCGCGCCGCCGCGGCAGGTGGCGACGATCGTGATGCAAGGCGGCGGTTATTGGATGTGCTTTTCGCCCGACGGCCGCTTTTGCTACATCAGCGAGCGGAAGGGCAACACGGTGGCCGCGATCGACACGGCCAGCCGCCGCGTGGCCGCGCGGATCCCCGTCGGGCAGGTCCCCAAGCGCGTGCTGGTGTTGACGTTGCCCGATTGACGCGCAAACCGCCATTACGATCGTGCGCGGCACGCCCAACGTGCCCGGTACGTGGAGCGAAACGCCGCGCGGGCGAACCTCGTACGTCGGGCGGAGGACTGGCCGTGGTGCAGCCTCTATCGGTGGCTGCACGGCGGAGCCGACGACAAGCCCGTCCTTGCCTCTTGGCCGCTTCCGCGCAAAGCCGGCTGGGCGGAACACGTGAATGCGCCGCAGAGCGAGGCGGAGTTGGCCGCGATTCGCCGCAGCGTGGAGCGCGGGAATCCCTACGGAAGCGAGTCCTGGA